>CAYLZS010000490.1:0-13061 GCA_964388065.1 uncultured Granulosicoccaceae bacterium | reverse complement strand
AACTCTCTGAGATGTGGCAGCCTTATTGTTTAAAGCTGCTCTTAAGTATAGGCCTGCAAACGGGGGATGTAGAAAATACTTCCAGAATCGCAAGAGTAGAGCCAGTGGCACTTTGTCCATGACTGACGCGCGACTACGAGTATCTGAATAGCGACTCAAATTTAAAAGCTTTGCAGCTTGTATCGCAGTTTGGGCGAGAAATCGACCGGCAGGTGCTTACGATCGGGCTTCAGCTGCTCTTTTCAGGTCGATAGATTCGACTGCTGCCACGGCACACATATTTACAATGCCGCGCACAGTGACCGCCTCGGTGAGTACATGAGCCGGTTTTTTCATGCCAGCCAGAATTGGCCCAACCGGGAGGCCGTCACCGAATACCTTGACCATGTTGTAGGCGATGTTGGCAGCATCAAGATCTGGCAAAATCATCAGGTTGGCGGCACCACGGTAGGCTGAGTCGGTAAAAATGCGGTCGCGGATTGCTTCAGAAACTGCAGCGTCCGCGTGCATTTCACCCTCAACAGGGAGCTCCGGGTATCTTTCGATGATGAGCTCGCGTGCACGACGCATTTTTCGGCTGCTTGCGTTGTCTCTGCTGCCGAAGTTGGAGTGCGATATCAATGCAACTTTAGGATCCATACCAAATTGAATAACCGATTTGGATGCGAGCATTGCAGTTTCTGCAATCTGGTCTGCGGTCGGATCGACGGTGACATGGGTATCGGTTAAAAAGAACGTACCATTTTGCAGAATGAGCAGAATCACAGCAGAGCAGTCACTGACACCTTCTTTGAGCCCGACAATACCTCTGAGGTATTTCAGGTGGCGAATGTAGGCGCCCTGTGTCCCACAGATCATTGCATCCGCAGTGCCCATATTTACCATCAGCGCAGCCAGTGCTGTGGCGCGCGTTCGTACCACCGCTTTTGCATAGGCGGGTGTTACGCCGCTGCGGCCCATCAGTTCAAGATAGGCTTTGGCATAAAGTTCTTCATCGGGGTTTTGGCTCGGGTCTATCACTGTGAAGTCGACACCTGGTTGCAGGCGCAGCCGGTACTTTTCTATGTTGTGTTCAATGACTGATTGTCTGCCAAGCAGAATCGGATTGCAGATACCATCGTCGACAATCACCTGCACTGCGTTGATAACGCGCTGTGATTCACCTTCAGCGAACACTACTCGTTGTGAATCCGACATTGCTTTAGAAAAAACCGGCTTCATTACCAGACCTGACTTAAAGACGAACTCGCTAAGTTTGTTTTGATATTCGTTGAAGTTGTCAATGGGTCGAGTGGCAACACCGCTGTCCATTGCCGCTTTTGCGACCCGCAGTGGAATGGTTGTCATCAGGCGCGGGTCGAACGGTTTCGGTATCAGATACTCGGGGCCAAAGCCGAAAGAGCTGTCGCCATAGGCTGACGCTACAACATCAGAGACTTCCCTGGTTGCTATTTCTGCCAGTGCCTCGACGGTTGCGATTTTCATTTCCTGATTGATTTGCGTAGCACCTGCGTCCAGCGCGCCTCGAAACAGAAAGGGAAAGCACAGCACGTTGTTAACCTGATTGGCATAGTCTGATCTGCCGGTCGCAATAATTGCATCATCGCGTACTGTTTTAACTTCTTCAGGCATTATTTCGGGTACCGGGTTGGCCAGTGCGAATATAATTGGTGTCGGCGCCATGCGCTTCACGCTTGCAGCTTTCAGCACACCAGGTGCAGACAATCCTAAAAAGATGTCTGCATCATCTATGACATCATCCAGCGTGCGGCTGTCTGTGTCTTTTGCATAGCGCTCTTTGTATTCATCCATTTGCTCGGTGCGGCCTTTGTACACCACACCGACGATATCAATGATGGTGATATTTTGTTGTTTCACACCGAGTGCGACTAATAAGTCAAGACAGGCGAGTGCAGCAGCCCCTGCACCGGAGCAAACAAGCTTTACATCTTTAATATCTTTTTTGGCTATTTTCAATCCGTTGATAATGCCTGCCGCGACAACAATTGCTGTGCCATGCTGATCATCATGGAACACGGGTATGTTCATGCGTTCGCGGAGTTTTTTCTCTATTTCAAAGCACTCCGGTGCCTTGATATCTTCAAGGTTAATGCCGCCGAAGCACGGTTCCATTAGGGAGACTGCATCGATAAAGCGATCTGCATCGGTGGTATCGAGTTCAAGATCAAACACATCGATATCTGCGAATTTTTTAAACAGTACTGCTTTACCTTCCATAACCGGCTTTGATGCCAGTGGTCCGATTGCTCCCAGACCAAGTACTGCCGTACCGTTTGTGATCACACCGACCAGGTTACCGCGTGCTGTCAGATTGGCGGCTTCGTTTTTGTCTTCAGCAATGGCTTCACAGGCGACAGCAACACCGGGAGAGTAGGCCAGCGCCAGGTCGCGCTGGTTGAGCATGTTTTTAGTCGCACTGATTTCGAGCTTGCCAGGCTTCGGATAGCGATGGTAGTCAAGTGCTGCGTCGCGAAGTTCGTCAGCCATAGAGTGCTCTGATGCTTCAAATAGGGTGTTATGTATTGGGATTAAGGTTGTGGCGACAGGGCGTACGGCACTGTCGTTGCAGAATTGTTGTCACTTCTATTATTTGGACTTTGGTGCATAGATGTCCGTGCAAGTCCCCTCCGCAACTTCGCAGGCGAAGTTCAATGTTTCAGAGAGAGTAGGGTGCGGGTGCACAGTCAATGCAATGTCTTCAATGTCTGCACCCATTTCAAGGGCCAGTACCGCTTCGGCCAGTAGTTCACCTGCGTTGGAACCGACCATGCCTGCACCGAGTATTTGCTTGGTTGTTGGGTCGAGCAGAACCTTGGTGACACCTTCTGTTCTTGCGATGCTCAGCGCACGTCCGCTGGCGGCCCACGGAAAAGCCCCTTTTTCGTATGCTATTCCCTTTTCTTTGGCTTCTATCTCAGTGAGACCCATCCATGCGATTTCAGGGTCGGTATAGGCGACCGACGGAATTGTTTTGGCATCGAAGAAGGACTTCTTGCCGGAGATAACTTCCGCGGCCACCTTGCCCTCGTGAGTGGCCTTGTGAGCCAGCATCGGCTGGCCAGTGAGATCTCCTATGGCAAAGATGTTGGCAACATTGGTGCGCTGTTGCTTATCGACTTTGATAAAACCACGTTCATCGACCTCCACACCGGCGTTCTCTGCACCGACCATTTTGCCATTCGGTGATCTGCCAATCGCAAGTAGTACTTTGTCGAAGCTGTCTGTCTCAGGTGCATCTTTGCCTTCGAAAGAAACGTTGATACCTTGTGCTGCTGATTCCATTTTGGTGACACGTGTGCCGGTGTAGATGTTTTCAAAAAGTTTGGATACACGCTTCTGGAAGGGTCTGACCAGATCAGGGTCACAGCCGGGTATCAGTCCGTCAGAAAGTTCTACCACTGTAATTTTTGAGCCCAGTGCCTGATAGACGCAACTCATTTCAAGGCCGATGATGCCGCCTCCGACGACCAGTAAACGCTCTGGTATGTCGCTAAGTTCAAGTGCACCGGTGGAATCGATCAACCGATCATCGTCGTACGGGAAGCCCGGCAGTTTTACTACTGAGGAGCCGGCAGCGATGATGGCATTTTCAAAGCTGACTGTGCGCACACTGCCGTTGTTATCAATATTCAGTTGCCTGGACGTCTGAAACGTGGCAATTCCGGTTGCCACTTCCACGTTGCGTTGCTTAGCGAGCCCTTTGAGGCCACCGGTCAGTTGTCCAATAACTTTTTCTTTAAAGCCACGCAGTTTATCGAGATCAATCTGTGGTTCGCCAAAAGTGATACCGTGATCCTGCATCTCGCGGGTTTCGTTGATCACCTGTGCCGTGTGTAGTAAAGCTTTGGATGGAATGCAGCCAACGTTTAAGCAGACACCGCCAAGCTCCGGGAAGCGCTCAACAAGAAGTACAGAAAGACCTAAATCAGCTGCACGAAAAGCTGCTGTGTAACCACCGGGACCTGCACCAATCACGACTACATCATAAGTGCCGTCGGTATTACTGCCAGTGGTGTTGCCAGCTGCAGTGGAGGCAGTTGCTGCAGCGGATGGAGCTGTTGCCTGTGGTTCTTTTGCAGCTGTATCTGTTGCTTCAGCTGATACCACAGCTATCGCTGTACCCTGTGAGATTCTGTCGCCCACGGAGACCAGGATTTCGGTCACCTCACCGTCAACGGGTGAAGGTATTTCTATACTCGCTTTATCACTCTCGACGGTGATTAGTGAGTCTTCGACTTTGACGTTGTCGCCGACGTGTACCAGTACCTCGATGATTTCAACATCGGCGAAATCACCAATGTCAGGTACTGAAACTGTTACCGGATTATCCACGTGAACTCCGTGACTCTGTGTTTTGAGTATTAACTTTGCGTGTTGGTTTGAATTCTCGAACCATTACAGCATGATCTTGCGAATGTCACCGATCACTTTGCAGTAGTGCGCCATGAAACGTGCACCGTCGGCACCATCGATCACGCGGTGATCATAGGTGAGGTCAAGCGGACACATTAAGCGCGGAGTAAATTCTTCACCATTCCAGACGGGTTGCATCTTTGCGCGAGTGATACCGAGGATGGCAACTTCCGGCGGGTTAACAATAGGGGTAAAGGCACTGCCGCCAATACCACCGAGGCTCGAGATTGTCATGCTCGCACCCTGCATCTCGGCCGGTTTGAGTTTCTTGTCACGTGCACGTGTGCTGAGATCGGTCATCTCTTCAGACAGTTCGTAGATACTTTTCTTGTCTGTATCGGTAAGTACCGGTACAACCAATCCATTAGGCGTATCGACAGCGATACCGATGTTGAAATATTTCTTGTAAAAAAGTGACTGACCATCTGCAGAGAGTGAGGAGTTAAAGCGCGGGAATTTTTTCAGTGCTGCGGTCAGCGCTTTAATATGAAACACCAGACCGGTAACGCGCACACCTTCATCTGCTGCCTCTTGTTTTATCGACTTTCTAAAGGCTTCAAGCTCAGTGATATCGGCTTCATCATGATGTGTCACCATGGGCAGGTTAAGCCAGGCGCGATGCAGGTTCTCTGAAGTGAGTACATTGATGCGCGTCATCTCTACGCGCTCTACTTCGCCAAACTTGCTGAAGTCAACTTCCGGTATTGATGGTATGCCGGCACCACCGGCACCTGCGCCGCCGTAGTTACTGCCGGCTGAGGACATGGCGGATTTAACAAACTGCTGTACATCGTCTTTGACGATTCGGTTCTTGCGGCCGGTACCGGTAACCAGCGTCAGATCAACACCAAGTTCTCTGGCAAACTTGCGCACAGCCGGGCTTGCATGTGCACGCCGATAAGTTTCGTCTGCAATTTTCTGAGTCGGTGATGACTGAGCCTGTGGTCTGTTGGCAGCAGGTTTAGGTGCTTCCTGTGCAGCGGGTGCCGGTGCCGATGCAGGTTCCGGTTTAACTGCCGTCTGGGCGGGTGCTGCTGCGGCAGCGCTGCCTGCTACTTCTGCAACCAGGTCTCCCTGAGATACTTTATCGCCAACAGATACAGGAACTGCTGTTACGGTTCCCGCCACTGTCGACGGTATCTCCATACTTGCCTTGTCAGTTTCCAGTGTGATCAGTGATTGATCCAGTTCAACAGTATCGCCGACGCTTACCAGTACCTCGATAACTTCTATCTCTTCGAAGTCACCGATTTCAGGAACCATAACCTGACTGGTTTCTGCATTGCCGCCTGCTGCAGCTGCGGGCTCGCTTGCCGGTGCGGTGGCTGGCGCATCGGCCGGTGTGTCGTCTGCTGCAGCAGTGCTTGCTGATACGCGTGCGAATACATCACCCTGCGATATTTTGTCGCCAACTTTTATTAGCAGCTCGGTGATTGTGCCGTCGTCTGTCGACGGAATTTCCATACTGGCTTTGTCACTTTCGAGAGTAATCAGTGATTGCTCTGCAGTGACGCTGTCACCAACGTCTACCAGTATCTCAATTACTTCGACGCTGTCGTGCTCGCCGATATCCGGTACGCGGATGTCTATAGGTGTTGACATAGTATTCTCCGCTCTAGCTGCTGACCGGGTCGGTCTTGTTTGGATCGAGACCGTATTTTTTTATCGCATCGCTAACGACACTTGCGTCGAGCTTGTTTTGCTCCCGTAACGCATTGAGCGCAGTAACTACAACATAGCGGCGATCGATCTCGAAGAAGTCGCGCAGTTTCTCACGCGAATCAGAGCGACCGAAACCGTCAGTACCGAGTACTTTATACGGGGCTTCTATAAACTCACGCAAACCGTCAGACAGGGTTTTCATGTAGTCGCTGGTGGCAACCACAGGATTCGGGTACTCGTTCAGAAGCTCTGCTACGTACGGTACTTTTGGTGTTTCTGTTGGATTCAGGTTGTTCCATCGTGACGCTGCCAGTCCGTCACGTCTGAGTTCGGTAAAGCTTGTAACACTCCAGATGTCGCTGCCGATGTTCCAGTCTTTCTCAAGCATTTCGGCAGCGGCAATGGCTTCACGCAATATGACGCCCGAGCCCAGCAGGTTCACCCGTTGCTGGTTGCCGGGTGCCGTACTTTGAAGCTTGTACATGCCTTTAATAATGCCTTGCTCTGAACCTTCCGGAAGTGCCGGATGTTTATAGTTTTCATTCATCGCGGTGATGTAGTAAAAAACATCTTCCTGGTCCTGCATCATCCGGCGCATACCATCCTGAATGATAACGGCCATTTCATAGGCGAAGCAGGGGTCATAGCAAATACAGTTGGGGATTGTGCTTGCCAGTACGTGACTGTGTCCGTCTTCATGCTGCAGTCCCTCACCGTTCAATGTAGTGCGACCTGCAGTACCGCCGATCATAAAGCCACGAGCACGCATATCACCGGCGGCCCAGGCAAAGTCACCGATGCGCTGGAATCCGAACATCGAGTAGTAGACAAAAAACGGAATCATGTTAACGCCATGAGTGCTGTAGGCCGTGGCTGCAGCAATCCATGAAGACATACCACCGGCTTCTGTTATGCCCTCTTCGAGAATCTGGCCAGTCTTGTCTTCTTTATAGAACATCACCTGATCGCGATCTTCAGGTGTATAGAGCTGACCGACTGATGAATAGATACCCAGTTGCCTGAACATGCCATCCATGCCGAACGTTCGAGCTTCGTCCGGTACGATCGGTACAATGTTCTCGCCGATCTTTTTGTCTCTTGTAAGAATGGTGAGCATTCGTACAAAGGCCATAGTTGTGGATAACTCGCGATCGCCCGAATCTTTTAGTAAAGGTTCAAAGGCGGACAATGGGGGTATTTCGAGCGGCGCTGCGAACTTCTGCCGTTGTGGCAGGAATCCACCGAGGTCTTCACGGCGCTTCTGTAAGTAGTTGGCCAGTTCGCTGTTATCGTCCGGCTTGCAGTACTCGTAGTTTTTAACCTGTTCATCGGTCAGCGGAATATTAAAGCGATCACGCATGTTCATCAAAGATTCAAGAGCCATCTTCTTTTGTTGATGTGTGGCGTTTGTCCCTTCACCTGACTCGCCCATGCCATAGCCTTTGACTGTCTTCATTAATATAACAGTTGGCTGCCCTTCGTGGTGAGTGGCAGCGTGGTAGGCTGCATAGATTTTATGCGGGTCATGGCCGCCTCGGTTCAGGCGCCAGATATCTTCATCGGATAGTTTGGCAACCATGTTGGCGGTTTCAGGGTATTTGCCAAAAAACTTCTCACGGGTATATGCACCATCTTTGGCTTTGAAGTTTTGGTATTCGCCATCGACTGTTTCCATCATCAGTTGCTTTAGCTTGCCATCGTGATCTTTTGCCAATAGTGGATCCCAGTAAGAACCCCAGATCACTTTAATGACGTTCCAGCCGGCACCACGAAATACACCTTCAAGTTCCTGAATGATCTTTCCGTTACCGCGCACCGGACCGTCAAGCCGTTGCAGGTTGCAGTTAATAACAAAAGTAAGGTTGTCCAGTTTCTCTCTGCCCGCTAACGAGATTGCACCGAGTGATTCCGGCTCATCCATTTCCCCGTCACCCATAAACGCCCACACCTGGCGGTTATCGGTTTTAGTCATTGACCGGTCGTGCAGGTACTTCATGAATCTGGCCTGGTAGATTGCAGTGATCGACGTGAGTCCCATTGACACAGTCGGGAACTGCCAGAAGTCGGGCATCAGGTACGGATGCGGGTAGGAGGAAAGACCATCACCATCGACTTCTCTTCTGAATTTGTCGAGATCATCGGCGCTTAGTCTGCCTTCAAGGAATGCACGTGCATAAATACCGGGTGCTGAGTGTCCCTGTACGAATATCAGATCACCACCATGGTTGGGGCCGGGTGCTCTAAAGAAGTGATTGAAGCCGACATCATAAAGCGTAGCGGCCGATGCAAAGCTCGAGATGTGACCACCAAGACTGGAGTCTTCGCGGTTAGCTCGCAACACCATGGCGGTAGCATTCCAGCGAATCATCGATCGCAGCTGGTCTTCGATTTCGTGATCACCGGGGCTGACTGCTTCCAGATGTGGGGGAATGGTATTGATGTATGCAGTCGATGCACTGTACGGCAGATTAGTGCCGGAGCGACGGGATTGATCTATGAGTGCTTCGAGAATGTAGTGCGCACGCTCGGGGCCTTCATGTTCGATGACCGCATCGAGCGCATCGATCCATTCACGGGTCTCTTGTGGATCTGTGTCCTGAAGTTCTCGCATGATGTTCTCTTAATAAATTTTGATGCGGTGGGCAAATTTGGCAGCCACTGTGCGGCCAGGCAGTCGGCCGTAAAACTGTGTCTCTTTGGCGCATTGTCTGGTCAGTGGTGTCTTTTGATACTATAGAAGTATAAACCAGCTCGGGCAGAAATGTGGGAATCACACAGGGTGAAGTTCACTCTGCTTTCAGGTGATGGCGGGTTGCCGGTAAGGGACAGTCTGCCCGTGTGTCAGATGAGACTTAAACTAATTGCACCACAGCAAATTGGCCCTGTGATTCGACTTCCACTAATCTGCACGCTGCCAGGCCACCAGCTTCTGGTGCATTTTTAGAATCGGTACAGACGCGGGTATAGTTTTCCGTATAACCAAAAACCTGCGAAGCGTCGGTCTTGGTTGAACGACCCTCCCACAGAACCGTCGCTTCTTTGTGTAACTGTTGCTGGATGAAGTCACGTCGCAGCCTGGTGGCCAGCTCACGCAGTTCAGCGCTTCGTTGTTTCTTTATGTGTTTAGCAACCGGCTCACTCATGGTGGCAGCTTTTGTACCTTCGCGAGGTGAAAAGCTGAAAACGTGTATGTGTCCGAAACCGGTAGTTTCGACAAAGTCCATTGTGTCCTGCCAATGTTCCTCTGACTCACCGGGAAAGCCTGCGATGATATCTGTGGTTACATTAAACCCGGGCACTGATAATCTTGCCTGGTTCACCAACGATGCGAACTCGGAAGTTTTGCATCGTCGTGCCATGCGACGCAGTACTGCATCGGAACCGCTCTGCAGTGGCAGATGCATATGCGGCATTAGTCGCGGGTTTTCGAACAGGGAGAAAAAGTTATCACCGAGATCCCATGGTTCTACAGATGCAAACCGAACCCGAGGTATGTCGGTAAATTCCAGTATTTTTTGTACCAGTGCGGTGAGGCTGCTTTGAATATCTGAGCCATAGCCGCCGACGTGCACACCGGTTAAAACTATTTCCTGAACGCCTTGCTGAAACAGCTGATTGATTTCATCAATGATATCGTTCACTGGCCGACTTTGTTCTTCACCACGTGCCATAGTTACTATGCAATACGTACAGCGATAGCGGCAGCCATCTTGAATCTTTATAAATGCGCGTTGGCGATTGCGTGCAAATAGCGATGACTCCGCAGGCAGTGTTGCACCTTCCGGCATTATGCTGATAGGCAGGGTGTCGGTGACAGTTTTAACCAATTCACTCTTTTTACTGTTATCGATAAGCAGATCAATACCGAGATCTGATGCGGTGCCCGCTTCACCGGTAGACACAGCGCAACCGCTGACAACCATTTTGCCGTAGGGGCTTTCACGTCGCAGTCGATTTATAAGCTTGCGCGATTTTCGCACTGCTTCACGCGTGACGGCGCAGGTATTGACCACCGTTACATCTGCATTGCTTGCCTCATTGACCAGTGTGTGTCCCGCAGTGCGAAACTCGAGCGCCCAGCTTTCGAGTTCTGCTTCGTTCAGTCTGCAGCCTAGTGCGCGGAGGTGGATGTTCACGGGAAACTCATGATTGGAGTTGTGCGATAGTAGCAGTTGTACTTTAGGTTGGTAACGGAAGTATGTTCATTGATGCAAAAAATTTTAGATCTGTAAGCTTGTCGCTCACAATATCTCCGATTCGGACAAAACTTGCAGGGACGATTTGACGTGGCGATAGTGTGGCAGTGCAGTACCGGAGATGATCATTATCAGGTCAGAACGGCAGGTAAGTCCGTTCGCCTGTACAAAAATAAGGTTTTTCACAGCCAGTGGAACGATAGCAGACCATTGTCTGGCGGGGTGTGGGATCTTTTGTTTTTGCCTGCGTTGTTTTTACCAGCGGATTCAGTCAGAAGAGTGCTGCTGCTTGGCGTCGGTGGTGGTGCAGTAATCCGACAGTATTTGTCTTTTTTATCGGTTGAACAGGTAGTTGGTGTTGAGCTTGATGCGCTGCATTTGAAAGTTGCCAGAGAGTTCTTCGGTGTTAACCAGCCAAATGTCGAATTACACCAGGCAGACGCACTGGAATGGGTGGCATCTTACCGCGGGCCTAAATTCGATGTGGTTATCGAAGATCTTTTTACCGAAAAAGATGGCGAGCCCGTGCGTGTTGCCGAAGCATCGAAGCACTGGTTTTGCTCATTGCGCAAGCTACTCAGATCCAACGGAGCACTGATAATCAATTTTGAAGACCCGGCTCAGCTGCGCGCCAGTGGTGAGGCATATCTGAGTACAATTGGGAAAATCGTTGATTGTCGCTATGCGTTCACGCTGCCGACTTACGGTAACTGTGTCGGCGCATTTCTCAGCAAAGAGGTACAACCTGCCGGGCTTCGAGAGCAGCTCGACGGACTGCTGGCCGGATACCCCCGCAGCCGGGCTTCGGCGCAGAGATTTCGCGTCAGGCGGATCGTCGCCAAGTGATTGTTCCAGGCCACTTTTTTGGTTGGTTTAACCTTATTTGACCTGATTCTTATGGCCGGGATGCCCGTGCTTGGGGTTATAATGACGGCAATGAAAGGTTTGATTGCCGGGGCTTACCGTAATACCACCCGGGCGAATCCGCAATTGATCAAAATTTACAGACAGCACTCGAAATAGGGGAATTTTTTCATGGTTGATAACAATAACCGCAGCGATGGTCATGCCGCATATAACGAAGATATCCGGGATGGCAGTTTATTGCCGGAAGAGCAAAAATTACGCAAATCCGTCAAGTATGGTGCTGCTGGATTGATCGCTCTGCTTGGTCTCGGCTCTGGTCTGAAACAGTGCAGCACGAACACCGAAATTGCCGAGCTAAAGCAAACAGAAGCATCCTATGAAACGGCCAAGATGGATCTTGAATCATCCAACACCAAAATCACAGGTTATGAATCCGAAATTGCCAAGCTCAAAGCAGCATCCGGTGATCAGGAGGCAGTGGTAGCAGATTGGCAATCCAAATTTGAAGCGCTGGAAGCCAAAAACGCCGAACAGGAAGCAGCGCTTGCTGATGCTGCAGATTTACAGGCAAAGATTGATGAGCAAACTGCGGCTATTGAAGAACTTGAAGCAGTCAAGGCGGCGTCTGTTGACGAAATTACAGCGCTCCGATCGAAGAGTGAGGAGGGCAGTAATGCTGCCGCAGGCTTTGAAGCTGAGATCGGTGAGTTAACTGCAGCGCGTGATGCATTGCAGGTACGCGTTGATGAAATTGATTCTCGATCCGGAAATCTGGTTGCCGAGCACGATGCGGTAAAAACGGAACGTGATGAACTGCTCGCCAAACTCGATTCCGCTGGTTCAGAACGTGACCAGCTAACTGCAGAAGTGAATAGGTTAAGTAACTCTGAAGGCCTGGCGGCTTTTAATAAACTCAACCAGTCTTATGCGGGCCTGCAGGCTTCTTCGCAGGCGAAAATTAACGGCCTTGAAGATGAGCTCTCCAAAGTTGCAGGATCAGTTGCCGGATTTAAATCCGAAAACGAGGACCTGACTGGTAAGAATGCCGAGCTGGTTCAGCAAGCCAGTGATCTCGTTAGTGAAAAAGAAGTGCTGGACACTGAAATTGCTGCCAAAAAAGCAGAAATTGAAGAACTGGCGGCCGAGCGTGACCAGTTAACTGAGAAAGTTGCGACGCTTGAAACTGATCTTGCATCACTGGGTTCAGAGAAAAATGCACTATCCGCAGAAATGGACGCTTTTAAGGTTTCATCTGAAGAAAGCGCGTCCGAGCTAAACACCCAGGTCACGACATTGACCAATCAGGTCGAATACCTGAACTCGGAACGTACCGAGCTTGAAGGCAAGTTGTCTGCAATTGACGGCCAGCTGGCAACTACTAAAACGCAAAGTGATGTAAAGATCACCGGTTTAGAGGATCAGGTAGCGTCACTGACTACTGAAGTTGATGATCTGACTGCCGCCCGCGATGCACTGATTGAACAAAAAGCGGGGCTGGAAGGTGATCTTGCCGGCTTAAAAGAATCCAGTGCAACAGAGATCTCAGGATTGATGTCAGCACGTGACGGGATTGCAGGCCAGCTTGATGAGCTAAAACTTTCCAGTGATGGCAAGGTCGGCGGACTTGAAGATCAGATAGCATCACTAAATACCGAAGTCGATGATTTGACTGCTGCCCGCGATGCATTGATTGAACAGAAAGCGGGGCTCGAAGAAGAACTTGGTGGTCTGCGGGACTCAAGTTCAAGCGTGATCGAAGGGTTACTTTCACAGCGCGACGGTTTTGAAGGTCAGCTTGGTGAATTGCAACTTTCCAGTGATGGCAAGATAGGTGATCTTGAAGGTCAAATCGCGTCTCTCAATACAGAGGTCACCGATCTGACAGCATCCAGGGATTCTTTG
>CAYLZS010000489.1:0-27389 GCA_964388065.1 uncultured Granulosicoccaceae bacterium | reverse complement strand
TAACCAGCGCAACCGCGTACTGGATATCTAGACCGGCATATCCACTGTAAACTGACGGAGCGGGCTCACCGCTTCGTCTTTTACTCAATCTGGTTCTAACGCGATACCGGTTGTACGTTTCGCAAAGGCCACGCTCCGATTTATTCAATATTCTAAATTTTAAGAGATTGCAGCGATGGAAACTGTGCACCATCCCGACTCCAAAGCTGAGTTCAATTCCAACTTAAAAAGCGGGCCGGACTTTAAAGACAATCTGAGTCGCTACTTTAGCTGGGCAATGTTGACTTACCTGATCGCTTATCTGGTTAACAATACTCTGGTACATTCGCAAAAATGGCCGGGTGTCAAAGCGATAATTTCAACAGAATTCGACTGGCGGGCCTGGGCACAGCTTGGTATTTATCTCGCAGCATTCCTGATTGCATGGATCATTGTAAAAGGCCGCCACCGAAGCCTGCGTGCCGATGCGACTACCATTACGGCAATAAACGCCTACCTGATTCGATCACTATTCTGGGCGGTATTTCTAATCGGCCTTGCCGATATGGCAATTTCGTTTCTGCGTGTAGAAGATCTTCTGCATCTGGTAGTTGAAGAACAGTTGGCTAAGGATCTCGGCAGACCCCAGTTTCGAGGACCCATGGTTCACCTGCCATTACTGGGACTCGGCTTTCTACTAGGCGCTGTCACTCGAACACTCGGCTTCCACTGGCTGGCACTACTCATAGTGATTGCCGAACTGGCTATTGTAATTACCCGCTTTATCTTTTCCTACGAACAGGCTTTCATGGGTGACCTTGTGCGCTTTTGGTACGCTGCACTCTTTCTGTTCGCCAGTGCCTACACGCTGCTGCAGGAAGGCCATGTGCGGGTAGATATTTTTTATTCCGGCATGCGTAGCAGCCGCAAAGGATTTGTTAATTCGTTTGGTGCTGTTTTCTTTGGCATAACACTTTGCTGGACGATCATCATTATAGGCCTGGGTGGCAGGTCAGCCGTTATCTATGGCCCGCTGGCAAATTTTGAAGTTTCACAATCAGGCTTCGGTATGTATACCAAGTACTGGATGGCAGGTTTTCTGGGCGTATTCGCTATCACTATGTTAATTCAGTTTGTTTCGCAGTTTTTAGAATCGGTCGCCGATGCCCGCGATCAGCCCGGTTCCAGAACTGTCAACACCGAAATCGCCCACTAGGAGCAGCTGATTATGGAACTCGTCTTTCTCGCCCTGCTGCTGGTAGTTCTCGCCTTCGCACTCGGTTCAGGTTATCCAGTTGCATTCGCACTACCCGGTGCTGCCATTGTCACTATTTCTATTGCCGCTGTTTGCGGTTACCTGTTCGCAGGCGGTAACGTAGATGCCTACTTCGCGCAGGACGGCCCAAGCCAATGGCTATCTGCCGGGGTCACCAACCTGCGCGGCATCTACTGGGAAGTAGAACGTGACACTTTAATAGCGATCCCGTTGTTTATTTTTATGGGCATCATGCTGCAACGGTCAAAGATTGCAGAAGATCTATTGCTAACAATGGCACAGTTGTTTGGCCCGGTACCCGGCGGCTTAGGTATATCTGTGGTGTTCGTTGGCGCATTGCTGGCTGCCACCACCGGAATTGTTGGTGCAACTGTGGTGGCGATGGGTTTGATCTCATTGCCCGTGATGCTGCGCAACAACTATTCACCCTCACTGGCAACAGGCACCATTGCCGCATCCGGTACTCTCGGGCAAATCATACCACCGTCGATTGTTCTTATTATTCTTGCAGACCAACTCGCCAGCGCTACCGATCAGGCAAGCACTGCACGTAAAGCGATGTACAAAGTAGCGACGGGTGAATTTTCAATGCCGTCGGAATTTGATGTTGGCTCGACCAGCGCCGGTGAGATGTTTCTCGGAGCCTTTGTACCGGGCATCGTACTGGTGCTGCTGTACATGGCCTATATTCTTGTGTTCGCAATAATTCGTCCAAAGTCTGCACCTGCAGTCAGAACAGAAGGCGAATTTAATAAAAAATTTGTAGCCCAGGTGTTGGGCACGCTGGTACCGCCACTGACGCTTATCTTTCTGGTGCTCGGTTCAATTATTTCGGGAATTGCTACAGTAAACCAGGCAGGTTCTATCGGTGCAGCCGGTGCGTTATTAATGGCAGGCTATCGATTGAAGGATGGTGGCGTAACACGATTTATGCCGGCTCTTTTAGCAGTTGTTGCGCTAATTGCAATTGGATTAATACTGATCTTTTTTGATAACAACATTAAAGATATAAAAACCGATCACGACAGACTCGGGATCACCCTCGCCATAATCGCGGTCGCTGTTTTGTTAATCGCGTTATTATGGAGCGGCATCAGAGTGATGCGAATTGACAACACGCTCTACGAAGTAATGATTGAAACTGCCAAGACGACGTCACTGGTATTTATCATACTTCTGGGTGCTGCAATTCTAACTGCAGCATTCAGAGCGTTCGGTGGCGAAGACCTGGTTCGCGACTACTTAAACTCGCTGCCCGGCGGGTTCTGGACCAAGTTCATCATTGTTATGGCGGTTATTTTTGTACTGGGATTCTTTCTCGACTTCATTGAAATAGCCGTTGTGGTGGTACCCATTGTGGCACCGATTCTATTAGCAGACCCGTCTGCAAACATCACCGCTGTGTGGTTAGGTGTGATGATTGGCTTGAATATTCAGACGTCATTCCTGACACCGCCATTCGGCTTCGCCTTATTTTATATGCGGGGGGTAGCGCCTGCGGCCGTAAAAACGGTGCAAATGTATAAAGGTGTTATTGCTTTCATCATGCTGCAGATTGTGGCTCTTGGTATTGTCGGTTACTACCCGCAGCTGGTTAACTACCTGCCGAAACGCTTGCAACTAACCGCAGACACGGCACCACCACCGCGCAATCCGAAGCTCAGCCATTGTGTTGAAGAATATGTTAGCGCGCAGTTCCGCGAGAACGGCGATGATATAAAATCTGCAATCACAGCTACACAGTCACTCGACTTCAGCATGTTGCCTGATAAACTGGGGAAGTCTGTAACCGAAAGTTTCGAACACGCAGAAAACAGTATTAACTTTCTGACTGAAGCAAACCAGAGCGCCGATGTGGTCGCTGAAAACACGGCAGGCTTCAGACCGTTGCACGAGCAAGTGCGCGATATACGTATTACCACCACAAAAGTGGATACTGAGATAGAAGAGATTGAAACCACCCTCAGTAGATTGGATGATGACTCCGATCAAAAAGACAAGCTGACTGCAAAGATCGAAGCTCTAAACGCAGAGCGTGAGGCAGCAATTGCCAACACACCCGAAAACTGGGAACAGGCACGAGCTGATTTCACAGAACTACAACAGGCAGAGAGGTCTCTGCGCACCGATTTTAGAAAATCCGCCGACAAAGGCTACACACCCATCGTCGAATTACAAATGACACTGGCTGCAACAGATGAACTCAAAGCGTTGGGTGGTGAGTTTCAGGTGTTGCGGGATATGATAGAAAACGGTGATGCCGACACCACTATCGAAGAACTGGCCGCATCAGCCAAGCGGTTCGGCGATGTTGAGGGCGCTTCTAAAATCAGATCAGCCATATCAAAAGCGCGTAAAGCGCTAAGAGCTAAAAATCCAAGCACCGAAAAAGCAATTGACGCATTGGCAGACGCTGAAGAAGAGTTTCAATCAGAGATAACCTGGCGCGAGCAGGCTTCTGACGCAATCGGTCCGCAGATAGCAGACTATGAGAGTAAGATTAGTTCAAACATCGGCATCAGACAGCAGTCACAACTGACAAAGAAGCAAGCGCTGGGTGTAGCTGCCTGTGATGCGGGACATCGTGATATCTCGCTTAACTTTTAAGGCTTAACTTTAGGCCTGACTTTTAAGACTTGGTTTTCAGGCGGTCTTACTTTTTAGAGGTTGGAGTATCACACGCCGTTGATACTCCATTCACAACCTATGCTTCAGCAGGATCCCGCTGCGCTGCGCGTTGCAGCGTACGCATTGACCGTTCGGCCTTCGCATTACCATGCCTCGCTGCAGTCTTAAAGAACTCCATCGCTTTGACTTCGCTTTTGGCAACACCCCAGCCGTTTTGGGTTAGCACACCCATATTGTAGTTGGCTCTTGCATCACCCTGCTTTGCAGCACGACGTAACCAGCGCACAGATCGGTTATAGTTTTGCTCCACACCACGACCGTTGCCATAGCGAAGTCCAAGATTTACCTGCGCTCGCACGTTGCCACGATCAGCCGCCTTTCTATACCACTCAATAGCGGACTTCTCGTCTTTATCAATTCCCAAACCGTGTTCATACATGCGGCCCAGGTTGTATTGTGCTGCAGCGTTGTCCTGATCGGCAGCCATACTAAACCAGTAAACAGCCTGGTATATGTCTTTCGCTACACCCAACCCAAGTGCACACCCAATACCGTAGTCCAGTTGTGCCTGAGAGTGACCGGATTGTGCAGCCTTTCTGAACCACTTCATCGCCTGCGAGTAGTCCTGTTCTCCAGCTACGCCGTTAACGTAACAAACTCCCAGATCAAACTGTGAGGCGGTATGTCCACCTTCGGCCGCACGATAAAACCACTGCATAGCGATTTCATTGTCTGCCTCTACCATGTTGCCGGTGCTATACATTTTTGCGAGCAACGCGCGAGCCTGGAGGTCGCCACGTTCGCCAGCCAACTTAAACCAGTTAACGGCGGCATGCTTGTCTTTTGGAACGCCGACTCCCTGTGCATAGCATACGCCCAGATCAAATTGTGCTACCACATGTCCCTGGTCCGCCGCTGCTCTGTAGAGTGCTACTGCCGTTTGTTTGTTTTGCAAAACTCCGTGCCCAACAGAATGCATGTAACCAAGAAACCCTTGTGCACAGGCATTGCCATGGTCGGATGCTTTTTTGAAAAAATGAGCTGCCTGTTCGTAGTTCTGCTCAACCCGATGCCCATCAAAATACATGATGCCGAGGAACAACAAACCCCACTCATCATCTTCTTCAGCACTTTTTAAAATCCAGCTATCGGCTTTATCGAAGTGTTGCTTGCACACTTCCGGTGGAACCTTGCCTTCGCACAAAAGTGCAATCGCTGCACTGGCACCGAGATGTCCTTTGTCGGCGGCAATTTCGAACAGCTCGATCGCCGCGTCCTCATCCATCGATTTACCAACCGATCCACGACGTAAATCCATTGCGTTTAAAAAATGATCCTGCGAATCAGGTGGGCGAACCAGAGTTAGTGAGCCACCACCTGGCAATGAGCGCTCTGGTCTGCGTCGCGAAGGTTTTTGAGGATCTTCCGGGGTGTTGTTCATAATTCTTTCAACGAGTGCTTTGGCGAGGAATATACATTCAGAGCAACCTGAATTGGCCAAGTTCTCCAGCCTGTAAAAGGGCGGGTGCCAATTGAGAGCTTTTCAGCTGCAGCAGATTTAAACACGTTAATCAAATAAACTCGCAGTGGTGATAAGCAATTTAGAAAGGAATGTAATTCCTTTGCAGAGCAAACAAGACCGTTATATTCTGAATAAACAATAAATTTTTCAAAAATCACTCGGTACTGAGATGGGTAGTTTCTTTGATGATTTCCATCACTATATAGGAACGCGTATCCCTCACTCCTGGCAAGTCGCGCAGGATATCTCCCAGCAACTGACGATATTCGGCCATGTCAGCCACGCGGATTTTCATCAGATAGTCAAAGTCTCCAGACAACAAATGACACTCGAGTAAGTGCGGGATATTCAGCGCTGCACCTTTAAACTTCTCAAATATTCTTTTGCTGTCGTACTCAAGCTTGATCTCGACATAAACCATCAAGCCGGCATTCAGGAGTTCCGGATTCAAAATAGCGGTGTATCCAGCAATATAACCATCACTTTCCAGCCGTTTTACCCGCTCCAGGCAAGGGGATGTACTTAATCCCACCCGCTCGCCAAGCTCAACGTATGAAATTCTCGCGTTCTTTTGCAATGCGTCAAGTATTCGACGATCAATCCGATCGAGCTTTTTCAAAGGACTTTTCAGCAATTTATTCCAGAATATTATTCTACGCCAATTATATTCCTGTTTTTCAGTATTTTTCCGCACTATATTTGGGCATTTCCTGACTAAACTACCCTAAATTTCTGATCACCGGCCAGATCTGACATCAATAATTCGGTTGCACAACCACACAATTGTTAGAAGCCGACTAGAGTAAAACCGGGAAAGCCAACGACTGACCCGGAATTGGAGAAGATCATGCTGATAGGGCTTCCGAAAGAAATAAAAAACCACGAGTACCGTGTAGGGCTAACACCAGTCAGCGTCGCTGAACTGGTTGCCAACGGACACTCAGTGCTGGTGCAAAGTACAGCGGGCACAGGCATCGGTGAGTCAGATGATGCTTACGTGGCAGCGGGGGCGACGATTGCCAGCGGTGCTGAGCAGGTATTTAAAGAAGCCGAGATGATCGTTAAGGTCAAAGAGCCTCAGCCAGACGAGTGCAAAATGCTTCAGCCGGGACAGGTGCTGTTTACTTATCTGCACCTGGCACCCGACCCCCAACAAACTGATCTTCTGCTCAAATCAGATGCTATTGCAATTGCCTATGAAACCGTCACTGACAATGACGGCGGTCTGCCTCTGCTGGCACCGATGTCTGAAGTCGCAGGGCGCATGTCTATTCAGGCAGGGGCTATGTGTCTGGAAAAATCACGGGGTGGATCCGGAAAACTACTCGGCGGTGTCGCGGGTGTGGCACCGGCAAACGTTTTAGTCATCGGTGGCGGTGTCGTCGGCACCAATGCTATTCAAATGGCCGTAGGCATGCAGGCAAATGTTACTGTTCTCGATCGCTCGGTACAAAGACTACGTGAGCTTGACGCTCAGTTTGGTGGCCTTCTGTCCACCGTGTACTCAAGCAAAGCCACGCTGGAAAAACATGTAGCAGAGAGTGATTTGATTATTGGTGCGGTATTGATACCTGGTGCGGCAGCACCAAAGCTTGTCACCCGTGACATGCTTAAGACTATGCGGCAGGGCTCAGTGCTGGTAGACGTTGCAATTGATCAGGGTGGTTGTTTTGAAACATCAAAAGCCACCACCCATGAAGACCCCACTTATATTGTTGATGATATCGTGCACTATTGCGTTGCAAATATGCCTGGTGCCGTTGCCAGCACATCAGCTCACGCCCTTAACCACGCAACACTGCCATTCACTCTGGCGCTTGCCAACAAGGGTTACCGCGAAGCATGTCTTGCCGATGCACACCTGCTTGAAGGCTTGAATGTGCACCGTGGCACACTCACTAACGGTCCGGTGGCAGAAGCGCTAAGCATGAATTTTAAAGACCCTGCAGCAGTACTTAAATCATAAAAGCACTGCCATTTTCAGGCGATATCTTTTTCAGCCAAACACTTCTGCAATAGTTTAGCGGTACTTTTTTTCTCAGTACGCCGAATCTCAATAGAAGTACAGCTGTTAAATTTCAAAAAGCGTTTTAGCGCATCCGCAAGCGCCGGCAAAAAGCTCTCACCTGCTGAATCATGCTGTAGATACTGTACCTGCAGAACTCCAGTCTTGCGGTCTGCCTTGCAATCTATTCTTCCAACCAGCTTATCTTTATAAAGCAGCGGCAGACAGAAATACCCGTACTTTCTTTTTGCCACTGGCACATAGCATTCTATTTGATAGTCAAATTCAAATACCTGACGGCACCGCTCCCGCTGAATTACAAGATTATCAAATGGAGATAACAGGCAAACGCGACTGGCAGAGCGACTCTTTCGATCGATAAGTTCGGCGGCACAATAAAATTCATCTCCAGCTGGTGAGTGAATCACCAGCACATGTCCCTCATCAACATACGCCTCAAGGCACTCTTTCACAGCTATTCGCAACGATTTGCCTTTACGCAAATAAGTAAATGACTTAAGGCTTGCAAAACCGTGAGCACGAAGTGTTGTATCTACTAAATACTGTGCCTCCTCGACAATATCGGGTGTTCTGGTATCGATACTTTCTGGCAGCACCCGTTCTGTCAGGTCATAGCGTTTCTGAAACCCTTCCCGTGCGACTACCATCAGATCGCCTTGCATGAATAGCTGTTCTATGGCTTTTTTTGCAGGCTTCCAGTCCCACCAACCTGTATGGGTTGTTTTGCTATCCGCAAAATCTCTGGCACGCAACGGGCCTTCGGTCTGTATACGACGATAGACACTGCGCATTAATTTTTTATCAATATTGTCAAACCAATGCTTCTCACCAGACTTGATGGCAGTCATCCTCGGCAGTGCAAACCTATAATCTCTAACAGGCAGGTAGGCAGCCGCATGAAACCAATACTCAAATATTGTTTTGTCTTTAACCGCTGCATCCAGATACTCAGGCTTATAGTTATTAACCCGGGTCCAAAGTACATGATGATGCGCGCGTTCGACTACTGAAATGGTATCGATCTGTACATACCCAAGGTGAGCAATTGCCGCCGCCACACCTGCTTTTCCGGTAGCCAATTCATAGGGTCGAGTTTTGCCGTTTAGCAATCCCTGCTGCGCCAGTGCAATGTTGCGCAGTTTTGCAGAAGACAGTTTCACAGAGGCAACATCATTTATTGTGTACCGTTATGTCCTGTACCAGCTATTCGTGTACTGGTTACGGGAAGTAATATTCGAATCAGATGTACAGTATTATATAACAGCGCACATCCTGTCATTCACCAGTCAAAGTACAACCTAACCCAATGATTCATGTCCTCGGCTCAATAAACATAGACTATGCAGTTACGCTGCAACACTTACCGGCTCCTGGAGAAACGGTCACCGGCCACGACCTGGTACTGACCCCTGGCGGCAAAGGCGCAAATCAGGCGCTCGCCGCCAGACGCGCTGGTGCCACAGTTAAAATGACGGGAGCTATAGGTACTGATTCAGTTGCCGAAGCGGCAGTTTCACTGCTTAAAGAAGGAGGCGTCGATTTATCAGGAGTAACAGCCATTCCGGGACCCACCGGTTGTGCATTTGTTTTTGTAGACGAAAAAAGTGAAAACCAGATTGTGATCATTGCCGGTGCCAACGGCGCTGTAAGCACCACACAGGCACTGGCCATGGATATCGATAAGGACAGTATTCTGCTGCTGCAGCTGGAATGCCCAACAGATACGGTCGTGGCCGCCATCAGCCACGCAAAGCAACAAGGTGCCAAAACAATTGCCAACCTCGCTCCGTATAAAACTCTCGACAAGCAGGTATTTAAAGATATCGACTATCTTATTCTGAACGAATCAGAGGCAGAACTACTGGCGAAAGATCTGCATCTGCAATCGTCTTCAGTCAGTGATATAAGTCATGCAACCGGGTGTGCTGTCGTCAGAACTCTGGGCGCAAAAGGACTGGAGGCCATCGACGAGCAGTCCCGTACCTATACCTTACCCGGCATCAATATCGATGCTGTCGATACCGTTGCAGCGGGAGATACATTTACAGGATTTCTCGGAGCGATGCTGCTGACAAACAACTCACTACAGAATGCGTGCAAGGTTGCCAATGCTGCAGCTGCACTGGCTTGCACAAAATCGGGTGCTCAAACCGCAATTCCGACGATGCGGGATGTTATTAATCTTGCCAACGGCAGTGGCTAAGAACTAAGTTATCCTTCAACCAATGCCTTTTTTTGCTGTAGCTCTTTTGCTTGCTCAACCCATCGGTCGCGCTCTATGCGGCCCGGGAATTGAGGGATCTGTGCCTGCAATTCCTCTATGCCACTTTCATCAAGGTTTGCAACCTGATGGTAAAAGTAGATACCACAATCGTGCAGCATTTTTTCCAGCACCTTGCCAACGCCCTTAATATCGGTAAGTTTGTCTGCCTCCTGCCCATTGTGGCCATCACTCTGTACCGACCATCCGACAGGTGTATAACCGTTTTTCGCGACAGCACTTTTGCTAACGGGTGACGTCTTTACTGTGTCTTCCTGCAACTCTTCCGTTGGTTCTTCGTTAGGGATTAAATCTGTCGCTTGTGGCTCGACCACATCACGGTCAGCGAGCTGCTGTTTTAAATTATCTATCTGCTCGTCTCGGTCTGTAATTTCCCGCAGATGTTGTTCCTCACTGATATGAGCCGAGTTATTTGCAACAAATTTCTCGTGTCGATTCCTGGTATTCAGAAGTTCCAATTCAGTGGCGCGTCTGGCCTTTCGCTCTTTGTTCAGTATTTCGCTTAAACTATCGAGGTCAGCCCGAGCGCGTTGCAACTCATCAGGCACCGGCTTATCGACATTCACTCCAGCTGCTAAAGCTACATCGACCGGAGCAAGTTTCGGATTTACAGATTTAGGATTCGCAGACGCTTTAAGGGCCGCAGCTTTTATTTGATCGTTTTTTTCACGCTCGGAAGCTTCAAGCTCCGCGATACGCTGCTTCATCACGTTCGCCTCTTCCCGCATGTTTTCCAGCGCGAGTGCTGCTTTGTCACGTTCGCCAATCAATATAATGTTAGCTGCCTCAAGCTCATCCGCGTCAGCAGATGAAACTGCACCTCCGGTTTCGGGTTCTGTGTCAAACGCCATTGTGTCGGATATAGTGACCTCCGATGTCGATGCCACACCCAAAGCCACACCCTGATGGCTATTCTGTCGACGCCGCCAGATCAACCAGGCGAGCAATGTGCCCAGTGCGAAAGATGTTAAAAGGGGAATTAATATATCCCAAAGTACCCAAACCATCTGTTTATCCTCTGAATACGGTACGGCTGGAAAGCTGCAAGATCACTGTTAACATTGTTACTGCTTAACCAGTGAGCCCTTCCGGTTGCTTTAGCACAGTAAAGTGCACCCGACGATTAGCCTGCCGCCCCTCTGCTGTATCGTTTGATTCTATCGGCCGGCGATGGCCGTAACCGACTGCTATTAGTTTGCTGTTACCACCAGATTGACCAGACGACTCTCCCGAGGACTGGGTATTCAATCTGGCAGTTAAATAATTTCTGACTGAATTGGCCCGCGTCTGACTTAACTGTTCGTTAATACCGGCACGACCGACATTATCCGTGTGGCCTTCTATCTCAACAACGAGCCCCGAGTAACCACTGATCTTTTGCGCGATTTTATCAAGGGTCTGCATAGCAACCAGAGACAACTCCGACTCACCACTGGGAAAAACAACAGTGCGTCGAACTTCATCGATCAGCTCATCAAGTGCCATCTGCAAAGCTTGTGAATCATCCTGAGGCATGAACACGCGGATGTTATCAACCACAGACAACCCGGCCTGGCTCGCGGCACTGGTGGACGATACCAGATAATTTTTTACAGCTTCACTGCCGGCTTCTGCGTTGACGGTTAACTCATCGTTCTGCAGAACCACCGCACCCGTGATGCCAGGGGCAAAGCGAGAAATGACAGCCGCCATACTTTCTACGTGGGTCATCAATGTAAAGGAGTCTGACGTGTGTGCGGCAAGGGTTAAATTGTCGACTACGTTGCTGGCCCCAATCGCCTCACTTGCTGCAAACACCAACTGCTTTTGTTGTGCTGCAGAGAATACTTTACCCGCCAGGGTAATTTTTTCACCATTCGATTCAGCCGACAAATCGAGCAGATTCTTTGACAACAACTCAACACCACCGGTCACGTTAAAGTCAGCAATATCAGCGGCTACAGATTGCTCTATTGCAGACGCGCTTTCTTTATCGCGGGCGGTGATACGATAGAATAATTCGTTTTCAGTCAGTCGCACTTCAGCACGCTGCGACCGCTCAGGTCCAAGCTCTCGAAGTAAGCCCGCCAGCACCGTCACTCTCTGATTAACAGTTTCAGTATCTTCGACAGATTGCACATCAAGATTGTCGGAAACTGCATTCATACCCGATGCAAGCATTGCGTCAACCAACACTTTTCGCTGCGACTCATTCTGTACAACACCGGTTAATTTAACGGCGGTGCCGGCACCAATAACTTGTATGAGCAGATCTTCTTCGACAAAGGCGCTGGCGACAGGTACATCTTCATCGATTCTGAGCGTCAGATTACGGATGCCTTTCGCAAAGAAAGCTGAGGGTTGCTCTGTTGTACCTCGCAATGCCACCGCAAGCTCAGCAGCACTCACATCATCTGGCAGGTAGCCACCGACTGTCAGGTTTCTATAGTTCCAGTCGAATTCCAGAGTCGCACTACTTATCCCTGCCTGTTCGAGCCGATCCATAGTTTGCCGATCGAGTCGCTGCTGGATTTGCGGCGCTACAATTAACAGTGTGACGATAAACAACAGCAGAAAAGCCCCCGCAATCCACAGGCGGATACGCATCTCACTCCAATCCGAATCGACCCGTGTCGAATCGACAGACGAAGAGGTTTGCAACCCAATATCGGTAGAATCACTGCTGTCGAGTTCGGGGTTCGGGGAAACACTCGTCATTGTTCTCAGCCTCAGCTGATTGATCATCGTAAAATTACAAATCCACGTGTTGTTAATTAAAGTGACTGGTTCCAGCCGCTGTCCGTGGTTGCCTGATATCCCAATTTAAGGGCTAGGGAGTATCCCAGACCATTACTTATAGGTTACTGTTGCTGTCAGTTCATTAACCACACGCTGTGCAAATGATTCATTCCATGCGTGGAAGTTATGAACTTAACCAGGTAACCCAAACTGCGGAGCACCCCAATTGCCTTACTCCAACAAGCTTTTACCTCAGGATGTGTACCGCACAGCTCCGTCCTCTACACCAAAGCCACAAGCCGGCAAGCTCGGTTGTCTGGGAATTTTCGGTTTACTTTTGTTAACGATTGTTCTGACCGTAGCCGGCACTGTCTGGGCAATTCAGAGTCAGTTGTTCGCCAGGAATTTTAAACCGGTCGAACTGAGCACAAATGAACAGCAGACACTGGAGCAAAAACTTAATGCACTGGGTGACTCTGAAAACACACTGTCTTCGTCGTTCAACACTGCCACGCCAACTGACGGTGATGAAAACAACGAAGCGTCCGGTGCAGAAGATATTGTCAGCAGTATCGGATCAGATAATTCAAATGAGAACAGTGAAAAAGCTGAGCAACCCGAAGTCTATACCGAAGACGACAGCAAGCGAAGAATCGAACTGACAGAACGCGAGCTCAATGCTTTGCTTGCAGAAAATACCGATCTTGCGGAGCAACTTGTGGTTGATCTGACTGATAATCTGGCGAGTATCAAACTACTGGTCGACGTCGATCCTGACTTTCCATTTTTTGGCGGCAAGACGCTCAAAGTGAGTGGTGGCACTGAACTGTCATACCAGAACGATAAGCCTGTCGTTATAATGAAGGGTGTCAGTGTATGGGGTGTGCCTATTCCAAACGCATGGCTGGGGGGCTTAAAGAACATTGATCTGGTGCAGGAATTCGGAGGTAATGACGGGTTCTGGAAATCGCTGGCAGAGGGCATCGAAGATATCAGGGTACAAGACGGCAAACTTTTAATTCAGCTGGCTGAGTAAAACCACAGTTTAGGGTGACGTCAGAATAAAATGCCTGAACTGCCAGATATAGAACTCTACATAGAGGCACTGCGCCCCAGAATACAGGACAGCAATCTGCTTGATATAAAGCTCGGCAATCCGTTTTTACTACGTACGGTTACACCGAGTATCGATGAGTTTAAAAACAGAAAACTCAAAGAGATACGGCGCATTGGCAAGCGCATCGCGCTGGGTTTTGATAACGGACACTGGCAGGTATTGCATCTGATGATCGCCGGTCGACTTCAGTGGATAGACGCCGGTAAAAAAATACCTGCCAGAAAATCACTGCTAACTCTCGAGTTTACTTCCGGCCACTTATTGATGACTGAGGCTGGCAGCAAACGTCGCGCATCACTACATCTTTTTGCGAAAGAAACAGAAATGTTAGCGCTTGATCGCGGCGGGCTCGAGGTATTTGAAATTACTAAAGATCAGTTCAAAGAACGCCTGCAGGTTCGCAATCACACACTAAAACGCGCGCTGACCGACCAATCTCTGTTTAGCGGTATCGGCAACGCCTACTCTGATGAAATTCTGCATGCAGCCAATTTGTCACCGATACTGCAAACCCAAAAGATGAATGAAAGTCAGATCACAAGCCTGTACAGCAGCTGCATATCTACTCTTCAGCACTGGAAGCACGCCTTATCAGAAGAAGCTGGAGACACTTTTCCAAAGAAAGTTACCGCCTTTAAAAAAGACATGTCGGTACATGGTAAATATGGCCAGCCGTGCCCGATATGCGATACAAAGGTTCAACGCATACGCTACGCCAGCAATGAAACCAACTATTGCCCGCGATGCCAGACAAACGGCAAACTACTCGCCGACAGATCGTTATCTAAATTGCTAAAAAAAGACTGGCCAAAAACTATCGAAGCGCTGGAAGAGACTGACCGGATTCACCCAGGCCGCAGCTAAAATACCGAAGAACAAAAGCGTATAGAAAAAGCCCAACTTAGCAACTTCCATAAAAGAGTTAATTATGCAGGAGGTAGTCAACCTTGATCATTTAAACACCGTGGTAGGCAATGCACTGGATAACCTTGGTCTGGACACTGTCGAGCGCGATATTGTCAGGCAGGTACTTATGTATGCCGAATTGCGTGGCAGCAGCCAGGGGTTGATAAAGATCAGGGAGAGAACGGTGCAACCGGACAAAAACTGCACTGACCTGACCATTGACAGAAAAACATCGTCAATCGCTCGCATCGACGGCGGTGGCCATACCGGTATGTATGTCTTACACACTGCCGCAATCGTTGCTGCCGATCTGGTTCAACAATCGGGCATCGCACTGGTCTCGACACACAACACTCGATCCTCTACGGGTTCAATTGGATTTTACGCAAATCAACTCGCTGCATCAGGCCACATTGCAATGGTACTGGCAGGCTCACCGAAGGTGATGGCGATGGAAGGAGGTATCGATCCTGTTTTTGGTACAAACCCGATAGCCATCGCAATACCCACCAGCAATGAACCACTGGTTCTGGATATGGCTACATCCGCTACCACCTGGTTTGCAGTAATCAATGCACGAGACAATGAACAACCACTGCCGGAAGATGCTGCGTTCGATGCAAACGGCAATCCTACAATCGATCCCGCAGAGGCGATGAAAGGCGCACTGCGCACCTTCGGTGGTGCGAAAGGATCCGGCCTGGCATTGATGTTTGAGTTTTTAACTGCAGTACTGGGCGATGCGTCATTGCACGGCGACACACAGGATAACCGCAGCAACACCATCATGGTTATTGATCCTGAAGCAATTGACAGCAGCTTTAAAAGCAGAGCAACTGATTTGATTGCAAGACTTAAAGCAACACGACCAGTCGATCGGGAAAGCGAAGGATCAACTGTGCGCCTTCCTGGTGAGCAAAGCTCAGCCAGAGCCAAAAGGTGTATGGACAAAAACGAGATTGAAATTGATGCAGCGCTATACCAACATCTGGTGCAACTGGCTCAGTAACAAAGCCAGTGGACCACTCGCTTATAAATCGTTCCACGCTTTAGACGGCCGCACTGATCCCACCACTACCTTCTGGGAGTTCAATACGGGTGGGCGATACCACGGTGCAAGTGCCGCGTACTGTGACTCTGAAACCAATCCGAGATGACGCAATGCGGCACCGAGCATGACTTCCGCACCGCGTGTGGCACCATCATCGTTCTTGAGGGCAATCACGATACCGGCCTCTATAGCCACAGCAATAAACACCCCCTCCGCACCAACCTTTACCATTAAATTGTCACAGCCTGTCATGGAGGCAGTACAACAACGATCGTTGCCTGCAACCATATACGGGTGCGATCTCATCGCACCGGCTACGCTCGCCATCGCGAGATGTCTTTTATCACTAAATTTGTGTGCATTAATAAAAGGCGTAAACGCTTTTGCAAACGCCGACAGAGGAAGTGCCACAGCCGGCAAACCACAACCATCTTTATCCCAGGGCATAGCAAAAATATCCACATCGCTAAGCTCTGAAAGCAACGACATCCATTTTTGCTGCGTTGCATGATCATATTCCGAATAACCGCTGAGTGGCTCCCCGCTAAATGCAGCCAGAGTTAACATTCCTGTATGTTTACCGGAACAATTATGTAGCTCGCGACTGGCACTGCCACCATTGCGTAACAGTTTTTCCGAGGCTGCTTTTTCAAGCGGCAGTGAAGGTCCGCATTCAAGCTGTGCAGGGGACAATCCGACACGCTCCATCCACGGCAACAGCACTTGCATATGTGCCTCTTCGCCATTGTGCGAGGCACAGGCAAGTGCGAGTTCTGACTCTGACATGCTGAACTTATCAAAAGCTCCGGATTCAAGCAGTGGAATTACCTGCAGTGGTTTTAGCGATGAGCGCGGAAATACCAATGCGTCAGTGTCTCCAATAGACAGCACCGTTTTACCATCTGCATTCATTGCCACTACCGAGCCGCGGTGGCGGGACTCTACTGTCCCGCCACGAATCACTTCAGCTAACACAGGATTCAAAAAATACTCCGAATCGTTAAATCAATTTGAAGAACCATCTGCTTATCACTACCTGATTTTAACTATCGATTGATAAGGGATACGAAAGGCTTAATTGAGACATACAAAATAAAAGCGACTGCAAAAAGTGCCAACAACACAGGCAAAGGATTCGAGCCGATCCGCTGCGCAAAAGTTTCCACTTCACCTCGCGCTTCCTGCTCAGCTCGTTCTGCTCGCATTTGCTCCTGGCGCTGCCGCTGATAAGTTTCAATCAGCTGTCTCGCAGCGGGTTCATCTGCATCATCACGTGCCCAAATGGCAGGGAAGGAAATCTGGAATTTACCCGCTGAAGTCTCGTACCAGTCAATACCGTGCCGATCGAGCAGTTCCCTGACATCATCGGCCTCCTCATCTGGAACCTGCCTCAAGCGGAAAAGAATTTTAGACATATCTGGGAAGTTGCCTGTCGGTCTGTTGGTTCGACCTTTCGGTCTGTTCGTTCGACCCTGGCGATTCCGAGAGATTGTTACCTCGACAATTCAATCGTCGCCAGGAAGTGATGAGTATGTGCAATAAACGACTATAATCTGTTAAAATGAGACACATCAATACCGGATTTTACAATCGCAGCATGTTTTTCTGGTGTCATCCGTGCATTATTACACCTACCGCTGCGCCACAAGCAGTGGCGGTATAAATACCGGTGATAACAGACCATAATTAACCGGATTTCCCCATTTCTGACATCGATATTCTGATATCAGATTAGTTTTTTGAATAAATATAAGAATATAGTTCTGGTGAAAGTACAGCACACAGACAACTCCGCAAAATCGCGAAATAACGATCTGCCGACAGACGAGCTCTCGAGCAACGGACTGTCACGACGTGCGTTTACGCTCGGCTGTGCCGCCGGCCTTTGCCTGCCATGGTCAGCGACGCGCGGCAGCACGCAGCTCGTATACCCTGATCGCTCTCTATCGCTGCACAATGTGCATACTGGCGAGAGCGAGAATGTCATCTTCTGGTCCGCCGGCCACTACCTGGAAAGCGGTCTTAACCAGATCAACTGGTTAATGCGGGATTTCAGAACTGGTGAAGTCAAAGCCATTGACCCGCGCCTGCTAAATGTTTTGTATCTGCTGAAACGCAAAGTAGAAACTGATAAACCCGTATTGGTGCTTTCCGGTTTCCGCTCCAAAACCACCAACGATATGTTACGCAAAACCACAGAAGGTGTGGCCAGACGCAGCTTTCACATGGCAGGTAGAGCAATTGATATCCGGATGGACCGTGTCAAAAGCGCCAATATTCAAAAGGCAGCTCTGCGAATTGGCGGCGGTGGCGTTGGCTACTATCCAAGCTCTAACTTTGTGCACCTTGATACAGGTCCGGTTCGTACCTGGTAGACAGTATCGGATTATTACAGGCTTAGACCCAAATTAAATTAGTCGGCCGCCTTGTGAATAATGCAGGCCAGACGCGCGACCCGAGACACAAACTGCCACAGTCAGCGACTATTCTTTTCTACTAAACTTAAATATCTGGTGCGAATTATCAGCACAGGTCACGCGCGCGTTGCCACCAAGTGCTGGTGTCAGTCCAGCCAACTGATTAGCAATGACACGCCTCACATGAGTTCTTCTCCACTGGTGCTCTAGAACTCATTCATCAGGCACCAATGCACTCAGGGGTATAGCGTGGTTACTGTTCGAAAATTTTCATTTGCAATGATTGCACTGGTCACAGCATGCAAAGCTAATGCAGACTGGTCCGGTGGCATTGAAGCAGGTGCACAACTCGACTCCGACGATCGACCGGCATTGCGCTTCTACGCCAACAACAATTCACTTCCGTGGTCTCACTTTCTCTTTCTCGACTGGATCCGAGATTCAGGCAGCAGCAACTTCCGGATAGGCTATAACCCGACTTTTCGGATTAGTGATTCTTTCTACAGCTTCGGACGCTTCGATCTGGAAGAAGATGATCCGGATGGTATCGAAAGAGAAATCAATGCATTGGTGGGTGTTGGCAACAATATTCTCAAACGCGGCAGAACAAGGGTTAAAGCGGAAGCAGGTATAGGCGCACGTCAGCTTACTTTCGACGAGGCAGAATTCGCCGGGACAGATGATGAAACAGATGCGTTTGTGTTCCTGTCCGGCACGATGAGCTCCAGTCTTTTGGCACTGTTAAGATTCGACGCGCGAATCATAGCCAAAGCAGGTGCAGATCAGACAACTCTTGACGGTGAGGTAGGATTCTCGGTACCAATTGCTCCGAGTACATCGCTTAGATACGTTTACACCGTAACCCGGTTTAATTTTGATGATCGGGAAGATATAACTACCGAAGACACCTTTTTCAAAGTGTCATACGGATTCTAAAATTTAACTTTGTAACTACAAAAAAAGCCTGCTAACGCAGGCTTTTTCCAAGTCAACACTTTTCGTGTTTAACTTACTTCTCAACAATTGCCGCAATTTTTACATCCACCCGACGATTCTGGCTACGGCCTGATTCTGTATCGTTATCTGCAATTGGAGCGCTTTCACCCAGACCACTGGCAGTTACTGCAACGGTGCGAAGTGACTTCTGCAAATAACTCTTCACAGTGTCTGCACGCTGCTCTGACAATGTCTGATTGTACGCATCAGAGCCGACGTTATCTGCATGGCCAACAATTTCTATACTCTTGATTGAGTCTTGTGTATTCAGCTTTGCAGTAAGGCGGTCCAGTTCCACTTTACCCACACCAGTCAGCACAGATGAGTCAAATTCAAACAGCGCGCGACCATTGTAAGCAACAAGAACGTTACCAGGCGCTGCTGGTTCCTCCGCAGCAACATCACCGCACTCAACATACACGTCCTCAGCACTCCATTTACTGGTTCTAACGCATAGCTTTTTATCGGCAGCCTTGACGATCTTCGAATCACCACTTAACACGTAACTGGAATTAGGCGCTGACACTGCTGCAGCCAATAGTGGCTCATCACCTGACCGATCCGTATTTGCACATCCCTGGGAAAGAGATGCAACAATGAATAAAGTACCTATTGCTCCGCGAGCGTTAACTGTTTGCATTGTTATGTTCCGTACTTAATGTGAAATGGTTCGCAAATTCACATCGCACATTTCGTGCCTTTTTCTTCCCCGACACTTGGGGCACCGCACAAAATCACGGAACTTTGTCGGCATCACAACATCTCACGTCGTACGAGCGCGACCGATCAGACAATGTAATTTCCGGTGAATTGTTGCCTGTAAATTGACTCACAGCCAGCTACATCACCGTCAATCAATCAACTCGCTCAAAATAATGTGATATTTTTATTCGACTACCTCCAAAGGATGCAAACGGTGCCCGGCAGAACCCTTTACCCACTTCTCGTTGCCCTCGCTTTAATCACAGGCTGCGGTGGTGATTCCACTACCACCTCAAACCAGGCGACTACTGGTCAGGCTCAGTCCGGCTCCGGACTGGACTTCCCGTTACCCGTAGCAGTACGTGAATCACTGGTGGTTGATATCGATCAGGTAAGCGGGTTCGTGAATATAAACGGTCAAATCTTCGAGATGCAGCGAGCAGGCGATCGCTACAGCGTCGAGATACCGAATATTCCGGCAAACAGTGACGTGGAGATTGATTTAACGTTTATCGAAACGCTGTCGAACGGGGGCCAGCTGACACTCGCTGAAACCGCCCCGCAAACCTTTGCAATTAACGATTCAGATCAAACAATCGAATTTTTTCAGAACCAGTATCTCTTTCCCGATGACGATAATGACGGACTCAGCAATATCGAAGAACGAAACAACGAATCTGATCCATTCACACCTGAAAACGCTGGCACCCGAACAATTGCTGTTCAATTTAACCTCCCGGGGATTATCCAGCAACCGGCTCTAACTCAGGTGATTGCACTGTTTTTAGATGTACCAAGACCTATCAGCTTTCCCGGCACCACCATACAGGCAACAGGAATAGTGGCAGCGGGCATCCCGGTAGATATCGATATCAGACTGATACAACAGTTTCAAAATCAAGATGTTCTTATCGCTGATGCTATAGAAACACTCGATGCCGGGATCGACGACGAGACGCTTGTTCTGACCGACGATACCTTCGACTTTACAATCGATTCAGACAATGACGGCATCACCAACCTCGACGAGCTGCAACAGGGAACCAATCCTTTCGTCGCCAATTAGCAATCCACTCGCTCAATCCAGGGCAACACAAAAACAACCGTATTTCTGCTGATAAGAGCCTCAAGGCTCGATTCAGGAATCACAACTGTTAACAAAATAGCAATATAATTCACCGGCTTATAAATAGCCGTCTCAATTTCCGTGCGGTACCATCGTTAAGGGTTTCCTTTGGAACCAGAGTGAAAGCTCCAGTCGTGCCACGGCGTCCGGATCCAAACGTTAATTACCAACCACTAATTGGACGAAGAAAATGATCAAACCAAAGACTTCTAAACAAAAAATGCTACCACTCGCACTGTTTAGTATGGCCGTACTTATAGGTTGCGGTAGTGACGACGATGACGATGGTGGTGCTGTTATAACTCCCCCGGTAACAGACGGTGGTGAAGTAACACCTCCGGATGGTGGTGAAGTGACACCCCCGGCAACAGGCGGCGGTGTCATTGGAGATGCTGACGGAAACGGTATAGCAGACGCATTTGAAGCAGCCGTAACAGGCGGTGCTGATATCAACGGCAACGCCATCGACGATACTTTCGACAGCGAATTAACCGGCGGGGCAGACAGCAATGAAAACCAAATCGACGATTCCTTTGAAGCAGCGGTAACAGGCGGTGCTGATACCGACGCTGATGGCATTGACGATTCCGTTGATGGAGACGTTGTTACGGGTGCACCGGTCGAGCCAATTGTCCAGACAGGCCAGCTAAACGATATCTCGATAGGCTTTAACGAGAACAACGTGGGTATCGGTTTTTTTAACTTTGATGGTTCAACACTTTCCGGAACGGTGGAAATAGCTGACGGGGTTCAAGCGACAACGGCTTCAATCTTCTCCGGCATCCCTGCGGGCGGCACTGGTGAGCAGGTAGTACAACTTAATGGTTCGAGTCCGACTTTCTCCACTCCTCTTCCCATCGGACCTGATGAGACACAAATTATTGCCGATAACATCCAGAGCGGAAACCTGTTCCTCCAGGTTGATCTTGCAAACGGTGGCTCTCAAACCGGTCCGATCCTGCTAAATGGGGTAACACCTACATTCACTAACCTCGATTCTGCGAGCGTGGTTCCAGCAGGAACTGCAAACTCTACAGGTCAGGGCAGCATGAATATTAATACGGTGACAGGAAATTACTCCGCTGTCGTTACCTTCGTTAATCTTAACGCGGGTGACCTTGATGCAGCTGGCAATCCGCAAACAATCTCCGGTGTTTCAATCAGCAATGGTGCTGCGGGTGAAACAGGTGCCGCAATAGTCAACCTGACTGACACAGGCGGTGGTACAACATGGACCGCACAGGGAATATTCAATCCGACAGACCTTGCTACTGTGTTGGGAGGCAATGCCAACTTCACAGCACTTGGAACAGATGGTACCCCATTTCTCCGTGGGCAAATTCTGGAACAGTAATAGCGAGCAAACTTTTTAAATAAGTACGAAAAAAACCGGGACATACGTTCCCGGTTTTTTTATGCCTGCGTAACTGGTAGTAAGTGCTTAACGCTGCCTTTGCTTCTAATTGCGATGCAGCGTTGCGATTAGCGCTTCCAGCTCATCAATTTTTCTATCCCGTAGCGCAACATCTGCCATCAGGGCAGTTGTATCACCACTTTCACCAAACTGACCGAGCGATGTATTCAGTGTTGCAATCATGCGATCACGCTCTTCAATTTCACGGCGAAGATCACTGTTTTCGGAATTCGTGACCGCACTGTTGTTGGCGGACTGTTCAAACTCGGTAATACGCCGACGGGCAATTTTAAGCTCTGCCTGTACATCCGCTAACTCCGCATTACCAACTGAACCTGTCGCGCCACCACCAAAAGAACGCTCTGAGCTCTTGAGCTTAGCAACTTCACTACGAGAAGATTTTAATTCTTCACCGAGCATATCGATGCGTTTCCTGGCACTGGCCAAATCACCGCCACCGGCGCTGCTTGCCGCCTGCAATCGATCAGACAATTCAATATTGCTCTGTTGCAAACGCTCAACATCTGCCCTGTTGCGCGCACTTTCACGACGCAATTTACTCAAGCTGTCTGCATCAATCCTTCTGCGTCGCCAACGCCAAAGCAGCCAGCCGATAAAGAGCCCCAATAAAAAAGTGGCTATCAGAGGTAAGACGATATCCCACAGCACCCAAAGCATGTTGTCACCCTTTACTAAATAACGATCAATATTAATACTGCAAAAAAAGCAGTCGACTACTAATTTCCAAAATTGGCGCTGGCAGTAAATTCGACACGACGATTTTGTTTTTTCCCCACCTCAGTCGAGTTACTGGCTATCGGTGACGTCTCACCGAAGCCGATTGCACGCAATCTCAGCCCGTCTATTCCGCTTATCTTTAAATACTCGAGCACCGCCGTTGCACGAAACAGACTGAGCTTCTGATTAGCGTCATCCGGGCCGCTGTCATCTGTATGACCTGCGACCTCAACAACTGGTCGACGGTAGCGATTCATTGCATCAACGACTTTATCAAGAGTTTGCTTTGCTGCGAAGTTAAGGTCGGCTTTGCCAGATTCAAACACAACATTTTCACGGATCTCGTCTCTAAGAGAATCGATTTCAGCCTGTAATAAACTAACTTCTTTGCTTAGAGATTTTTGTCGCGCTTCTATCGTACCTGCCAACTGTAAACCGGCACTGGTTGCAGACTCACCAACCGCAACCAGCGGTCCTGTGTCTTCTTCAAGTTCCATCAGGGCGTTAAAAGTGAACTGGTCTCCAGTCAGACGCGCATCTGCATCAATGGCATTGTCAAAGTAGCCTATTGCCGACGCAAGAATCGATACTGCCTGATCAGTTTCCGCTGATTGATTTTGGACTGAATCAACGACGATCTCATCGGTAACGCTCTGTTCAGTGAAGGCACGCACAGCAGCTTGCCGCAATGTTTGCTTGTGATCGTCACTGGTGACTGAACCAGTCAGAAGGATACGACCATTTTCTTTGATCGCTGCGACATCGACAACGCCACCGGGAGCACTTTGGCGGGCCACAATATCGCCACTGATAACAAGCCCGACATCACCCGCGTTACCACGCAGCCGCAAGAGATCATCTGCCTGCGCTTCATCTGACACGGTTGCGTTAAAGCGAAAGTCCGTCGCAGACAATCGGGCGTCAGCAGACTCTGCCTGACTAAGACCCCTGATTGAGTTGGCAAGGCTCGCAACACGCTGGTCGGAGCCGGGGGTTTTTTCCTGTAAACCAGAAATCACAATCTCGTTGGTTACTGCGGGCTCACCAATGGCCTCACTGGCAGCAGATTGCAATTGATCGCGCTGACTGGGTGTCAACACGGTGCCTTGCAGCAACATCCTGCCATCAGCAAGTACGGCCGTGACATCAACGGTACCGAGTGGCTCGCTCTCTGCCAATGCTGCATCAGCTGCATCGATCGCCAGATGAATATCTCTGACACCGTGATCATCGGCGTTGCGCAGCACAGCGAGTAGCTGCTCCTCTGATGAATCAACTGGCAACTTTCCCGTAACCGCAACGTCACGGTAGTCCCATTCAAACTGGAGCTGTGAAGCATCAATGCCGGCTGACTGCATTTCAGCTTTTACGCTTTGATTGAGCCGGGTTTCAAAATGATTAATTCCCCAGACGCTGGTCGCCGCAACCAGCGCCATCAATGACACCAAACCAACAAGCCAGGTTAGCGCGTTACTCCATGGCCAGTGGCCACCGGTTCCGGGTGGCACGAACGAGTCCAGCGCGAGTACGGGCTCGTCTATTTCATCTACCATTCTGTGCTCCAGTCTGTGCCTGTACTTGTGGTATCGACACTTAACCTTAAAAACCCACTAGCAAAAGTTGCGGCCTTCAGCTGTTACACATCAATTTCAGTGATCCCGCTTATCTGCCTAATTCTACACCTTCCTGCGCAATTAAATGCTCTAGTACAGAACTTTTACATGTTTTTAAAGGCACAGTGATGAGGTTTGAGAAGGCTGCTGGCTGTCGTAATATTGACGCCACAACGGTTCTGCAAAGCAGACTGTGATCAGGCCAATTCTGTAGAGACTGGTATTTGGAGCGGCCATTTGAAGCGGCCAATTGAAGCGGAAAGAAGTTCTAACTTAAAGCACAACGATGGCAGCGAATGCGTGCGAACCAGAAGTGTGTGGCTCGTTTAAACAGAGACTTTAAAAACCAGGTAGTAAAAATAAAATCTCTATTTAAAAGGCTTACGATTGAGTACGACGCTCACCCATCTTTGATGAGCGACCGGGGTTGGTCTTCAATGGTGATTTCGTTCGACCGTACAACATCATACGGGTAAAGATTGAATGCTCGATTTCTTCAGGCTTGATAAGTTTGGTTGCCCGGGCAAGGCTTACCATTGCAGCTTTTATGAAGCTCCAGTGATTTGCCATGCTCACTGTCTTGTCGAGCAGGTTGATAGGCATTGGCAGAAACAAATTGATTTCAATAACACGAAAATTTCCAGCCACGAGATCTTCATTAGAGTTTGCACGTACGCTCATTCGGCTAATACCGAACTGGCCAATTTCAGACAGGTAGCCAGCTATCTTTTGCTGCTCTGCAACAGAAAACTGATTAGTGATGTGCGAGTAGCGCGTAAATCGATTGTATTTACTGTTGATCGGGAAGTCTTCACTCTCGTTGATCGCTTCAGTGATTGAGAAAACATCATGGGTGTCGTCGCTGCGATTCGTATCGATACTGAAAAGTTCGAACTCGCGCTGACCCGGGGCCGCCTCCTGCAGCAGGTATCGCTGGGGCTCCTGTTTCAGGAGTGCACGCAGCTTCATCAGTTGTGAAGCGTCATCCGCTCGATATATTCCGTGGGCATTTTGTCCCCATTCAGGTTTCAGAAATACCGGGTAGCTGCCTGGTGTTAACGCATCCGAGTCGATCGACTGTGGCAGGCGCCAGCGGGCGGGAATGAGCTCGTCCATGGAGAGCTTTGAGAATACGCCCTGATCAGCTGAAAAATAGCGCGCGTTTAGTTGAAAATATCGCGAGGGTACGGTCGCGGTACGCGCACAGATAACGAGGTAGGTCAGAACCATGATGATCGAGATGTGCATGATGTCCGACTACCTACTTAAAATCCGTATTGGGCTATGCCCACAATCACCCATATTAACGCGACAGGCCCTTCGGCTGCCACCACTCAGTGCTTTGGAACCTTGCAATCCAGTTACCCACAATCAGAGGCAGATAGCGCTAAGAACGGGAAAATAACGGAAGGTTCCTGCATCCGTTCCGGTTCCCTGAATCTGAGGCTATCACGAGCAATATCAAGACGCTGCCGGTTGTTGCCAGAAAAATGACTATTTTGGTTGAATTGTTAAATACTCTGTCATGACACGAAAAATGCTAAATCTTATTTGTCATGACGCGCTATAGGCTCTATAATGTCATGACATTAGCAATTTAACTCTCAAGAACCAAGGTCACCAAGCATGTCAATCTGTCTCATCGTCGCATTTATTTTCTACGTTCTGCGCTCACCAGCCCACGATCTGCGATCCGCCTGAGGAAGTTACCTCGCGGTATCTGCCTCGCTTAGCCGCAAAATTTCAGCCCGCCTGGCACTCTCCCCTGCCATATATCCTCTGTCAGCCAATTCTTAAATTTCCAGTAATCTGCACCTGCCTGTATAGAAATGATCCGATCTTGGGAATCAGGTATCATCCTGCTGCCGACGAGCCTGTCGGCTGATTTTATACGGTGGAGTGAATGGTCAAAGCTAACCATCTCGGTGCAGTACTTGTCGCAATCTGCGGTCTCTGTTTCAATTCTGCCAATGCAGCAGAACTGTTGAAAAACGGACCGAGTGTTTTCAACTACAACTTCGCAGATGTTCTGTATCTCAATGACGAAAGTGCTGACGGCATCGGTCTGCGCTTCTCCGCAGACATCAGAGAAAATTACGCCGTGCAATTCAGCTACGGCAGAGTAAGCGACGGCGGTTTTGATCAGGACACACTGGCTGGTGGTGTTGCCTACCATATTGCAGCCGCGAGATTCCCGGGCAAAGCAGACTGGGTACTCGATGCAGGACTGGAGTTTGTCGACGTCGAGGGTATAGACGATACCGGCCTGTTCGTGAACGGGGGAATACGGTACGCCGTCAACGAACCACTTGAAGTCAACGCAGCACTCGGTATCTCAACCGTATTTGATACTGACGTCAATTTACTTCTCAGAGCGCTTTACGAGGTATCTAAAGGCTTCTCTGCATTTGTGGAAACCGACATCGGAAGCGATTCCAGTCTGGGCCTCGGTGTGAGATTTTACTGGCGCTAGTGGGGCGTGCGGAAAGTTCGATAACACTTTTCTTCGCCAGAGCCGCCATGGCCGCGTCCCGGTGGATTGTAAGCTCAAAAACCGGTTCATCGAGCCAGCTCCGTCACACTAAGTAGTTAAAGCACGCGGCAGCACTCTACCGATGGCAGATTGCAGTATACTGCGATTGAACCCGCGGCAATGCGAGACCACATGCGCACTTTCTACCATATTGACCTCAGTGATCACCCAGAAAAAAAGCAGCAACTCGAAGGTGAGGATATCGCCCGGGCCGGACGCTACCTGATTGCTAAAACGCTGGTGGAAAAAAACGTCGCCACGGCAGACCCGCTGTCAAAGGACAACCCGCTGATTTTCTCAGCTGGGCCTTTCGCAGGATCAAACTTCTCCAATGCCAATCGCTTAA
>CAYLZS010000488.1:0-10501 GCA_964388065.1 uncultured Granulosicoccaceae bacterium | reverse complement strand
GCTTCACCCAGGTTGATACACCGCCTCTGACATACGGGTAGGTACCTTCGAGCAACAGACAGACATCTGCATGTGCGTCCGGATTGTATTTAGGTGAATCATTTTTGGCTGTATGGCTCATGCCCAAAACTCAACAACGTTTGAAAAAGGAGGGTAGGATCTGAACGCCGGATCCAGATGTGCCATTATTTTGCGCAGCTTGGTAAAGTCACGATCGATGAACGCGCATTCGGCGATGTAGGGCACCACTTTATCTTTTGACATACCCATACGTTCAGCATGTGCAAATGCAATGGCGGCATTTGCAGTGTCGCCCTGTTTTAGTGAAACCTGACCCAACAGAAAGTGTGCATTAACGCTCTGAGGTTGCCATTCAATTGCAGTGGTAAGATGTTCATGAGCATTTTCCAGCAGTTGCTCGCGGGCCACAGGTTCATCGCCTTCAAGGGTTAGTAATTCCCAATAGTTGTTGGCAATCTGCAAATGTATATTCGACTTTGCCACACCGGATGTCTTCTGCGCTTTGGCATCCAGTCGCTGAATCTCTTTGTTAAGGCGACTGACTTTTTTGTCGAGCATCTGGTAGGCAACCAGTCTGAGGCGTTCGTTGGAATGCCCGACAGCACTTTTAAGAACAGGGCCTGACTGGCTGTCACGAATATGTCGTGATGCAACAACTTTGTTGTAGAGTGCTTCTGTATCGCTGTCGAAAGCGAGCTGTTCTGTGAATCCGCGACTGTCGAGTTTTGGAATAGGGCGTCCCACCGGTGCTGCAAACGGAAGATCTGCGTTATCAGTGAACTGCCAGAATACATTTTCCTTGTGGCGGTGCTTAGCCATAATTGCACCGAAAGTCATTGCTAACCAACTACCGGCAGCGCCGAGAAAAGGTATAAAGAGACTTAACAGAAATAACATGAAAATTAAATGTATGCGGCGTCCTGGTATCAGGTTAACCAGTAGCGCTGATATACATACTGCTGCGAGCAGGCTCAATAATACATGTGCGCCAAGCAACACCTGCTGATTGATATCGAATGTCAGGCTGGCCAGATATCCGTTAACATCAACAAGAATGACAGCAATGGCGAACTCAATCGCCAGAACTGCACAGAGAAGAGGTATCCCGAAAAGATTACGCAACACGTTTGCGTTTCCCCCACAGTTTTCTTGGTGACTTTTTCGAAGTATCCTTCGCGAAGCCCGCTACCTTGCTTATAAACTTAATGCATGTTTCTTCGGTATCGCGCTTTTTGATTTGCTTGGCACTGACTACCTCTGTCATTGATGCGAGATCAAGACCGGATTCGTCGTACAGTTTTTTGGATACACGCTGCAGAAAAGCTCGACCTTGCTCTTCGTTCATCAGAGGTAACAGGAATACCATGGTCGACTGGTTTTCTGACTGTTCTGGTTGCCATGCGCTATCGAGGCTTCTGATATTGTTGCCCAGAAAGTCCATAACGAATTGCGTTTTATCACCAGGTGTAACCCGTATTGCCAGTATGCAGGAGGAAACACTGTTTTGGCGTGCAAAGCGTACTGTGTTGCTGAGTTCTGCCATGAACCAGCCACTGCGTGATTCGCCTTCGCTTTTGGAACGCGTCAGCATGTCACCCACATAGCTGCCGAGCAACGACAGAACGTTCAGGTTCTCCTGTTGAAACGCCATGAAGTGCATATCTTTAATTGCGAGAACACCATGCAGATGACCGTATGAATCGACAATTGGAACTGCGGCGAGCAGATCACTTTCAACAGTTTCAGTTTCCTGGGCGTGCAGCTTTACACTGACAAGTTGTTTGCTGTCTATGGCCAGTTTGATCAGAGGATCAAACAGGTTAAGTTCCGGCATACCACCGTGCGTCGCGATTGGCTTCGGGTCGAGTCTGTCCTGCTCTTTTGTGCCGTATAAACCTGCCACCTGTACCGCACCAAACTGTGCAAATACAGCCATCAGTTCACTACCGGCCTTAATTTCATCGCTTGTGTTGGAGGTCAGCATCGGTTTGAGTTGCTGCAGTGCCTGTCGCACGCTCATGCGATTGCCTGCCATAAACTCTTCAAGCTGACCGTGTGAGACTTTCAGTACGTGATAGTCTTTTGAAAACTCTTTCAACCGGTGACGCAGGTATTTGTTTTCCGCCGATTCCTGTGCGCTTTGTTTTTTGCCGGCTGACGCAAAGTCTCCAACCAGAATACTCAGAATGATAGTGCCGACACCCAGTGTAATCAGAGCGCTGGTTTGATCGGCATAGGCCTGCCATGGGTATGCCAGTGTCGCAACACTTGCGACCGCGCATACAAAACCCCAGACCGTACCGTAGCGCGCTGCGAACAGCACCGCTGGCATTACTATCCAGGGAAAGCCGGAGTTCATACCGACCGGATCGTTTTTGAAAAACAAAAATCCCACGACCGGTACTATCAGGGCGAATACAACCAGCTCGATAACTTTCTGGGACCACTTTTTATTGGGTCCTGTATCGAACCACGACGATCCCTTTTTGTGTTTCTTAACAGCTGATGATGGCAGATTGAAACTGAGCATTGGTTTATACGCTCCGCTTACTTTGGATTGACTAAGGCGGGCCGGATCGGTGCGGTTGGTCTGTTGCTACCTGGATTGCCCGAAGCAGGTACACCGCTAGTGATTTGACTGGATCCATCTTTCGCAGCTGCCAAAACAGGTCGACCGCGGGAATTGGCATCAAAGCGAACGCGGGTTAACAGCTCTTCAATAGTTTTGTTTGCGGTACTGGCGAGGTTGCTGTATCCCCAGCCTGTTCTGGTAGCACTGGCAGTCCACAGTACTTCCTCAGACTGCAGATCAACGAACTTCAGAGTCATGCCAATAGATGGTTCGTTGTCGAGTCCGTTCTTGTATGCCCACTCCTGCACATCACCTGTAATGCCGTAGCGAAAGCCGTTCTGTCTTGCCCACTGTTTGGCGTCGTTCAATTGACCGGCTTCATCGAGAAGCGCAATAACGCTTTGATTCGCAGGTGCTTTGTAGACCTCCAGGTTTTTGACACCTCTGGCGCGCAAGTGTGTTTCTACCAGCGCTGAGGCTCGATTGCCGGCCAACGGGGTGCTTGACAGATTCGTGATCGGTAGCAGCGCCCAATTTTCGGCGGAGCTTACGATGACACGGTTTGACGAAGTTATCGTTTGGCATGCGGTGAGCAATGCGCTAGAGAGAACAAGGACGCTGGCTAAAAGTTTGATGCGCATGGTTATGTCCGATTCAATTCCACTAAGTAAAGTTTGAAAAACAACAGGTTTTTCGTCGGTGTCCCGTCGCTGGTGTACACCATGAGGCACCACTCTCGTGATGCAGTACCGATTCAAATGACTGCTAAGTCACAGAAACCGGCAGAGACTGGAGCATGAACTGTTCCATAGGCTCGATTTAATGTGCGATGTGTCACGTCGCAGCATCAGGACCAGCGCGACAGTAGCTGATCGGATCAGTTATTCTTTATAGATGCATAGCTGGTTTGAGCCTCTGAAAAAAGCCCTGAGTCGACATTCAACCGCGGTACTTGTTACTGTGATTGCGGTGGATGGCTCTGTACCACGCGAACCAGGCTCAACCCTTGTGGTGTCTGCAGATTGTGTAGACGGAACCATTGGTGGTGGCAATCTTGAGTACTCATCGATAAGCCGAGCACGCGAGATGCTCGCCGGATCGAATGCAGAGCAGCGCGATACGAATGGTGAACAAGAGTGTCGTCGCTTGTCGCTTGGACCCAGCCTCGGTCAATGTTGCGGTGGCAGGGTCGAGCTTTTGTTTGAAAGAGTGAGCTCGCGAACCACATGGGTCTGTGAACTGACTGTCGGTCACGAATTTTCAGAGCCTGATGTTGGTGGTGAAAAATGGCTCTTCAGACAATTAGAGAATAGTGCGGCGATTATCGCCACACCTGAAGATTTTCAAAAACAGGTATCCGTAGGCGATAATCAAACCACACTGTTTATGAGAGCGGGTGTCGTCGTTTCAATTGATGACAACAGTCGGTGGTTTGGTATGCCACTCACCACAGCTTCACCGTCGGTTTGGGTCTATGGGGCAGGTCATGTGGGGCAGGCCGTGGTGGCTCAGTTGAGTTTATTGGATTGCCGCATTACCTGGCTGGATCATCGTGACGACTGGCTCGGTTTGCAGCCAGAGTTGGCAGTTGATCGACGGCTTACTGATTCGCCAGCGGATGAAATTGCCAGCTCATCAGTTGGTGCCTGTCATGTTGTGATGACCCATAGTCACACTATCGACTTCGACATTTGCCATGCGGTGTTGAAACATGCTCGTTTTGGATACCTGGGGCTGATTGGATCTGAAACCAAACGCCGCACGTTTGTCAAAAGGCTACTGCAACGAGGCCATAATGAAGATCTGACAGATAAAATGCATTGTCCGATTGGCAATTTGCAACTTAAATCGTCAGTACCATCGGTTATTGCGCTAAATCTTGCCGCGGAACTGGCTTTACATTGGCAGCAAACAGGTAGAATAGAAGCCTGATCCGTTAATTGCCCGAGGTCTGAAGTTTGGCAGATAAACCTACACTATATTTCGCAACAGTGGTGCATTGCATTGGTGACCCGTGGGTTTCGGGAGCTGCCGCGGTAAAGGTAATTGATAATGGTTATCTAAAAGTCAAAAACGGTTTAGTAGAAGCGGTTGGAGCAGAAAGTGATCTGACACCTGATGATCTTGGTGGCTGTACCCAGGTCGACTATCGCGGCCACTACATTGTGCCCGGGTTTGTTGATGGTCACCTTCACTACCCGCAAACCGGAGTGATAGCGAGCTACGGCGAACAACTAATCGAGTGGTTGCAAAAGTACGCTTTTCCAGCCGAAGCAAAATTCTCTGATGCAGCGTATGCAGCAACCACTGCGGAAATTTTTATTCGTGAGCTATTGCGCAATGGTACAACTTCAGCGCTGGTCTTCGCGACTGTGCATAAGCAATCTGTCGATGCGCTGTTTCGCAAAGCGTCTGCTGTAAATATGCGCCTGGCATCAGGTAAAGTCATGATGGATCGAAATTGTCCGGAGAATCTGCGTGATACAGCGGAGTCGGGCTACGAAGACAGCCAATCACTGATTGACAGCTGGCACGGCAAGGGACGTTTGTCTTATGCAGTTACGCCGCGATTCGCACCGACTTCTACTGAACAACAACTCGAATTATCAAGCACGCTGTTTAATGACAATGAGGGTGTTTACCTGCAAAGCCATGTCGCGGAAAACAAGTCGGAGGTAGCATGGGTTGCAGAGCTATTTCCGTGGTCACGCAGCTACCTTGATATTTACGACCACTACGGCTTACTTGGTGACCGTGCAGTTTATGGTCATTGTATCTATCTGGACGATACTGATCTTAAACGAATGTCTGAATCAGGAACTGTTGCGGCGTTTTGTCCGACATCTAATCTCTTTTTGGGCAGCGGACTATTCGATTTGGCTGGTGCAAGAGAGCGGAATATAAAAACTGTGCTTTCAACAGATGTAGGCGGTGGCACGAGCTTTAGTATGTTGCGCACCGCTAATGAGGCATACAAAGTAACGCAATTGGCAGGCAATACGGTCACACCATTGCAGCTTTTTTATGAGCTGACACTCGGTGGTGCCACCGCGTTATCAATAGATAGTCAGGTGGGTAGCTTTGCAGCTGGCAAAGAAGCGGACTTTGTTGTGCTTGATCCCAATGCCACAGAGATTTTGTCCTACCGGATTGATCATGCGCAAACTATTGAGGAAGTGTTATTTGCATTGATAATACTGGGTGATGATCGCTGCACCCTGGCAACTTATCTGATGGGTAAGGCCGCTTACACTCGAGGCGGGCCTGATGCGGTGGACAGATTTGGTATGGATTGACCGAGGGCTTGTCATCCAGCTAATTATCCCAGGATTGACTGTGATAAATCGAAACCTTGATTTGCCGCTGCGGGCCAGCCTAATTCCCGGCAAAAACAGTGAGTTACCACGTAAGAGTCAATAAGTTGTAGCGGTGAAAAACTGGACTATACTCATCTTTGTATAGTGCATTTATGCCTGACAAAAATAAAAAAAAGAGTCACTGGCCGGCCCGTTTCCCCTATGAGGCGAATTTTCCGAAAATCTGTTTTCTCTGTTCCGGTAAGTCGCGGCTTGCCGGCTGTGGTCTTGCTGTCTGCCGTCACAACTGTATCGGAAGGTCAGGCGCAAACGGCACTGGATCCGGAGACGCGGGCTAAAGAAATTGCGGCCCTCGCTCCGGTGACAGAAAAAGCCAACCTGCGCAAAGCGGAGGTTAAAGAGCTTAGCGTGGTGATGAGAGGTGTTGAGCTAACCCTGCGCGCCAATATCGAGAAGCTGCTCGATATCTGGAAGTTTCATGAAAAAGATATTCCGTCTGTATCGCGAATGCGCTTTATGCATCGCAAAGCGCCGGAGCAAATTGCTGCGGCGCTCAGACCTTATGGTTATTACCGTTCAACGCTTGAGGCAAGCCTGCATGATCTCGGCACTAAGTGGCAGGCAGTGTATCGGATAAAACCCGGTGATCGTGTTGCTATTGATGAAGCATCAGTAAAAATAACGGGCGAGGGTGCTGATGAGCCGGAGTTTAAAAACCTCCAGTTATTTGCTGAAGAGAATATCAAGCGTGGGTTTGTGCTTGATCAGATACTTTATGAAAACCTGAAACGCAGTATTGAAAATGCTGCGGCCAAAATGGGCTACTTTGAAGCTGAATTTCTTGCTCAGGAAATAGTGGTTGATCTTGAATCATACAGCGCGGATGTCACACTGCATTTTTCAACTGGTAAGCGCTACAAAATTGGTGAGATTACACTCAATCAGGATGTTAAGTGGCTGTCGGAAGATCTGATCGCCAAGTATGTTGAGCTTGAAGAACAGCAGAACTATGATGCCGGTGAGATACAAAGAGTTCAGAGTGACTTTAGCAATACGTCCTACTACCGCAACGTTGAGGTTCGTGCTTCGTTTGAAGATGCAGTAGATCGCGTAATACCGGTTACTGTAGATCTAAAGCATAAGAATCCAAAGCAATTTGTCTATGGTGCCGGCTTTGGTACAGATACTGGTGCCCGTGTTCGTTTCGGTGTGACGCGCAGGCGGGTTAACAGAGCGGGCCATCACTATGACCTGCAGGCCAATCGCTCAGAGATAGGGTTTGGAGTAGGTGCCAGTTACACCATTCCAACTCTTGACCCGCGTACAGACAGTTATGGTCTGGGGTTTAATGTTGAAGAGGAAAATGGCGCTGGCAGAAACTTTCGTGGAGTAGGTATTGGCGGTAATTTTCAATTCCGTGATGATGTCTGGATCAAGACCTACTCGCTTGACTATGAGTTTGAAGAAAATGTAGCAGAAGACACGACATCAACTTTGCTCGTTCCAAGTCTTGAATGGATACGCACATCACCGTTTGAGCTTGAAAATCGAATCAATGTATTTCGCGGCAGCTTTCTTAGGCTGGATTTGAGTGGCGGCAGCAATGAAATTCTTTCAGATACCTCTTTTATTCAGGCACAGGTGTCAGCTAAAGGAATCAGAACCTACGATAACGGAAACCGGGTGATTGGTCGGGCAAGTGTTGGTGCTACCGCTGTCAGTGATTTCTCTATGCTGCCTGTTTCGAGAAGATTTTTTACCGGCGGTGATCGAACTACCAGAGGCTACAGTTTTGAAAATATCTCACCAGGAGATGATGAAGGTGGGAAATTTCTAACCGAGCTGAGCCTGGAACTTGAAGTGCCGTTTCGTCCCAGTTTTAGCTGGGCGATCTTTGGCGATTTGGGTGATGCTTTCAACGAAGGCCTCGATTTGCGACGCGGCATTGGTGCAGGCCTGAGGTGGCGATCACCGATTGGACCGGTACGTATTGATCTTGCCCGTGGTCTGGATGAGCCGAGTGGTGGTAATTACCATCTGCATTTTGGCATTGGACCAGACTTGTGAGGCGACCCTTATGATCTGGATAAAGCGCGTTGGCCTGCTGATATTTCTGCTGCTATTACTGGTGGCTGCGATGCTCGCCTATGTAACAATGACCAACGGCGGCATGCAGAGAATTTTTTCATTAAGTCAGAGCTACCTGACCGACGAATTAACCATTGGCAAAGTTGAAGGTAAACTTGTTGGTCCTGGCAGGTTTGAGAATATCCGGTTTGCAAACGATGCCGGTATGGAAGTCGACGTAAGCTCGGTTGATTACGACTGGCAACCGAAAAAGCTGTTCTCACGCAAGCTCAGCGTAGATCACCTAAATGTTGATGGCGTTACTATCAGGCTACCGCAGGCTGCACCATCAGAAGGCAAGGGTAAATCTGAACCATTCCAGCTTAAGGATTTGCGAATCCCGTTTGCAGTAGAGGCAGAGTCATTTGCTTTTACTGATATAAAAATCTACCCGCCGGCATCTGATGAACCTTTTGTTATTGATGAAGTACTGCTCCGTGCAGGTGGTGAAGAAGATGAGCTGCGACTGATTGAACTAAGTGCTAAAGCACCTCAGGGCAATCTGCGGCTGGGTGGAAATCTAAATACCAGTGGTGACTGGCCGGTAGCACTCGACAGTGACTGGCAGTTTAATCACGAGCAGTTTGGCCAATTCACTGGTACTGGTACTGTTAATGGAGATTTGCAGTCGCTGAAAGTCCAGCACCAGGTCGAAGGGTTTGTTAAAGCTGCAGTTGATCTGGATGTGACCGATGTGACCGGGAAGTTGTCATGGGATGGAACAATTGAAGCCAGCTCAGATAACCTGGGTGTTGCATCAGAAGCACTCAAAGATATCCCGTTTACCCTTGCGGCTAAAACTCGTGGCAACTTAGAGCGCTATTCTGTCAATGGCAATCTCACCACCGATCACGAACAGACGGGTCCTTTGCAAACGGACTTCAATTTAACCGGGAATTCTCAACAAATTGAGTTTACCGACTCGACTCTTGGGTTCGAGCAGTCGCCAACTGAACTGGCTTACCGTGGTACGGTTGAATTGTCGACACTTGAGGCTGATCTCACAATCGATTGGAAGGAACTTGTCTATCCGCTGATTACCGAGCCGGCTTTGGTGCTGAGCCCATCTGGTTCACTGAACTTCACAGGGACTGCACAAGATTACAACGTTAAGTTGAATTCCGAGGTGCAACAAGAGCTTGCGGGTAACCTGAATGTTGTATTAGTGGCATCCGGCACACCGGATAAAGTCACTGTTAATACGCTTTCTATTGATGGGCCGCCTACATCAGTTTATGGAGTTGGTGTAATTGATCTCGCGACTCGCGAGGTTGATATCAAAGGCAACTGGACTGATTTCCGGTGGCCACTGGTGGGAGAACCCGAGCTGATTAGAAGTGCTAAAGCAGATTTCAGTGTCAAAGGAACCCTGGATGACTATCAGCTGGATGCCAAAATGGCGCTGGCTGGTAAAGATATCCCTGAAGGTGATTGGCAAATAAGTACCCGCGGTAACACCGAAATGCTCAGTAACATGACGCTTAGCGGTAACGTACTGGACGGTCGGATTGATGCAACCGGTGATGTAGTATTCAGCCCGCAACCGGAGTGGGATCTAGTGCTTAAAACCAATGGAATCAATCCGGGACTGCAGTGGCCTGAGCACTCGGGTAGTGTCTCGGCAACGATTAAAACCAAAGGTCGAATCACAGACAATGGTCCTGATCTTATTGCCGACATACAAGGTTTGTCAGGTAACTACAAAGGCCAGGCACTGGCTGGTGGTGGCAAGGTTATGTTTTCCAACGGTGAAATTGAAGCCGATGGTCTGACTGCAAAAGTCGGGTCTGCAACGATTGATCTTAATGGCGCTATTGCCGATCCGCTCGATCTAACCTGGAAAATGGACGCTGATCAGATTTCCAACCTGGTTCCGGGTGTAACAGGAGACATTGCCCTGCAAGGTAAGATCACTGGATCTCGCGATACTCCAAAACTTGAATTTGAGTTGCAGGCTAAAGATGTGGCAACCGGATCACTGAGCAGTCAATCACTCAGCGGCAGCGGTACTATTGACCTTACCGGCAACACGGAATCAGATATAAAAATCACTGCGTCAACACTTATTGCCGGCGGCTACCAATGGCAGGATGTGAAAATAGACGGTGGTGGTAAGCCTGAGGAACATCAGTTAGCTCTGACAATGACAGGTGATGCGCCGGACATTGCAATTGAATTAAAGGGCGGCGTTAAGGATGAACTCTGGAGTGGTGAACTAGGAAAACTCGACCTGCTGCAAACACCGGTCGGTGACTGGAAATTGCACGAGCCTGTTGCCATTGATGCGTCCCGCGATTCATTTGCTACCAAAATTCTTTGCCTGACAAATTTCCCTGCAGTGATTTGTGCTGATACCAACTGGGATTCAAAATCTGGTGTGGCGTCGCGTTTGGCACTTGAGAGTTTTAACTCAGAGTTGTTCAGTGATCTGATGCCACCGGATATTACTATTGATGCACCGTTG
>CAYLZS010000487.1:0-7328 GCA_964388065.1 uncultured Granulosicoccaceae bacterium | reverse complement strand
CTGCCGGGCGTGCCATTCCGGCTCGAGGGTCTGTTGGCAGCGGCCCCGGTTTGTCCGGACCGAAGCTGCCGGTTTGTCCGGTTCGACGCAGGTAAAGGTTTAGTGGTGGGCGTAGCTCAGTTGGTAGAGCGCAGGATTGTGATTCCTGTGGTCGTGGGTTCAAATCCCATCGTCCACCCCACTTTTTGCCCGTTGCATGTTTTCCGGTGCATGTGTACTGTGCGACCGGTCTTATTCCGCTGTTTGCGGTGCATAATATTTCCGGCAGGAAAGTGCAGTAACCGGCATGCATCGGCTATAATGCGGGGCTTGGATTAAGCGAGAGTGGCGGAATTGGTAGACGCGCTGGATTTAGGTTCCAGTGGGGTAACCCGTGGGAGTTCAAGTCTCCCCTCTCGTACCAACTCCAATAAGCTGTGACGCATGTACCGGGAGTCATTATCTTCGACCCGTATTAGCTCATTGAAGAATGAGCTCTTGAAGATTTGGCTCTCAGTCAGATCTTCCGCGTTCAACGTCAATTTTTAAATTACATCCATACAGCCGGGTGGCTGGTGAGGTTATATGCAGGTTACAGAAGAATCCGTGAATGGTCTTGAACGCACGATAAAAATACAGGTGCCGTCGGCGGATATTGACAGCGCAGTGCACAAGAAACTGCAGTCGCTTGCGAAGGAAGTGCGGATTAATGGTTTTCGTCCCGGCAAGGTGCCGTTGCAGGTGGTCAAAAAACGCTTCGGCGGCCAGGTACGACAGGAAGTATTGGGTGACGTTATAAACGAGAGTTATCACAACGCACTAACACAGGAAAATTATCGGCCTGCTGGCATGCCTGCAATTGAGCCTGTGAAAATGGAAGATAATTCCGAAGAGTTCGCCTACACAGCGACATTTGAAGTCTACCCGGAAATTGAACTGGCGAGTCTCAGTGGTGCGACAGTCACCAAGACCGATTGTGTGGTTGAAGAAGCAGATCTTGACGAAATGATGGAAACATTGCGTGCTCAGCGCAAGGTTTGGAACGATGCGGATCGAGCCGCTCAAACAGGCGATCAGGTCATTATGGATTTTACCGGCAGCATTGATGGCGAGGAATTTCCAGGAGGTGCTGCCAAGGATGCGCCTCTGGAGTTAGGTTCTAACTCGATGATTCCAGGATTCGAAGATCAGCTGATCGGTGTCTCAAAAGGTGATGAAAAAACGATAACGGTAGATTTCCCGGAAGACTATCGCGCCGCCGAGCTGGCTGGAAAGGCGGCCCAGTTCGAAATTACTGTGCATGGTGTCAAAGAGTCCGAGCTTCCGGAGGTAAATGACGACTTTGCTAAGGAATTTGGTGTAGAGGAGGGTGGAGTCGAGGGGCTTCGTGCCGATATCAAAAAGAATATGGAACGAGAACTGAAGCAGGCTGTTGAAAACAGAGATAAGCAGGCTGTGATGGACCTGCTTCTCGAAAAGAACGAATTTCCGGTACCTGGCAGCCTTGTTAAAGACGAAATCGGCCGATTGAAGAAGCAGCTGATTGATCAGATGCAGGTGCCTGAAGGCTCAGAACCCGAGCTGGAGGACGAAATGTTCACCTCAGATGCCGAACGGCGTGTGAAATTGGGACTGTTGGTAGCAGAAATTATCAGAAAGAACGAATTGAAGGCGGATCCGGATAAAGTGAGATCGACCATTGAATCAATGGCAGCATCTTATGAAGATCCCCAGCAAGTTGTCGACTACTATTATGGTAACCAGGAATATATGCAGAATATCGAGGGACTGGTACTCGAGCAGCAGGTTACAGAATGGGCGATGGCGCAAGCCACAGTGCAAAGTGAAGCCAAATCGTTCAAAGAAGTGATGAACCCGGATAAACAGAATCAGTCGAACTGACAACTAGCGTGACTCAAGAGATTATAAAATGACTAAGAGCCCATTTGACCCCTACATGGTTGCACCTCAGGCAACGGGATATATCCCGAGTGTGGAAGAGGTCACGCCACGCGGCTCGATGCGATATGACATCTACTCCCGCATGCTCAAAGAGCGTGTCGTGTTTCTGGTTGGTCAGGTAGAGGATTTCATGGCCAATGTCGTGGTGGCTCAGCTGTTGTTCCTGGAATCAGAAAATCCGGATAAAGATATATCTTTGTATATCAACAGCCCCGGCGGCTCAGTCACAGCAGGAATGGCAATCTACGATACGATGCAGTTTATTAAGCCTGACGTTAGCACGCTATGTGTCGGGCAGGCTGCCAGCATGGGTGCTCTGTTGCTCGCTGGTGGAGCAAAAGACAAAAGATTTGCATTACCTCACAGCCGCATGATGATTCATCAACCTTTGGGTGGATTTCAGGGCCAGGCGACCGATATAGAAATTCATGCACAGGAAATCCTTTCAATCAAGCACCGGTTGAATCAGGTTCTTGCCACCCACACGGGCAAAGATATTGAAGTGATTCAACAGGATACAGACCGTGACAACTTTATGACCGCTCAGGATGGCGTCGACTATGGTCTGATTGACCGTGTTGTTGAAAATCGTGGCAGAGAAGCGGAGATCGCCTCTACACCTGGCTGATATTGAGTGGCGAATCCTTGCTTTATGGTGCTAAAACGCGAGGGGTTACCTTGCAAAATTTGGTGAAAAACGGCAAGGTGGATGGGTAAACACAGGGTTTCTGGATAATGAGTGACGGCGACAACAAAAATACAGAAGACAGTAAGCTTCTCTACTGTTCGTTCTGCGGAAAGAGCCAGCACGAAGTACGCAAACTGATTGCCGGCCCCTCTGTATTCATTTGTGACGAATGCGTTGATCTGTGCAACGACATCATCCAGGAAGAGATGCAGGAAAAAGCCGCCAGTGCCACCGGTGAGCTACTGAAACCTCAACAAATCAGAGACACCCTCGATCAATACGTGATTGGTCAGGATGACGCCAAGAAAATTCTGGCGGTTGCGGTGTACAACCACTACAAGCGCCTGCAGTATCAAAACGAAAGCAAAGACGACGTCGAACTCGCAAAAAGTAATATTTTGCTTGTTGGCCCGACAGGCTCTGGTAAAACCCTGCTGGCTGAAACTCTGGCACGGCTTCTCAACGTTCCGTTTACGATGGCTGATGCCACCACGCTTACCGAAGCAGGTTATGTCGGTGAAGACGTGGAAAATATCATCCAGAAGTTACTGCAAAAGTGTGACTACGATGTCGACAAAGCGCAAAGCGGTATTGTTTATATCGATGAAATCGACAAGATCTCACGCAAAGCAGATAACCCCTCAATAACTCGCGATGTATCGGGTGAAGGCGTGCAGCAGGCGCTGTTAAAACTTATTGAAGGCACTGTAGCTTCTGTTCCACCACAAGGTGGTCGAAAGCACCCACAGCAGGAATTCCTGCAGGTAGACACTAAAAACATACTGTTCATTGTTGGTGGTGCGTTTGCCGGGCTGGACAAAATTATTCGCGACCGCTCTGACAAAGGCGGCATTGGCTTCGCCGCTGATGTAAAAACCAAAGACGAGACTAAGCAACTGGGTGAAGTACTGGCCACGGTCGAAGCAGATGATCTCGTGCGCTACGGCTTGATTCCGGAATTTGTTGGTCGTTTGCCTGTGATTGCAACGCTCAAGGAGCTTGACGAAAACGCTCTGGTCAGAATTCTCACTGAACCGAAGAACGCAATCACCAAGCAGTATGAGAAACTCCTCAGCATGGAAAATGTCGAGATCGAATTCCGTGAAGATGCACTCTACGCAGTTGCAGAAAAAGCCACTGAGCGAAAAACCGGTGCGCGCGGTTTACGTACTATTCTCGAAAACATCCTGCTTGACACAATGTACGACTTGCCGCAGATGGATGGCGTCAAGAAAGTAATCGTTGACGGTGCTGTCGTTCGAGGTGAAGCCAAGCCTTATTTGTTACTGGCAAGTAATGACGAGCCAGACAACGAAGGCGAAGAAGACTTCCGCAGAGCTGCATCTGACGAATAGCCAACAGTTATACACGGCAGCAGTACCGTCTGCTGCTGCCAAACCACAGACCAGAGCTTAAATAACTCATCTTCAGCTCGGGGAGTTGTGGCAGCGATAGCTAACGTCGCTTATTTCACTTCTGTTCACCTTGTAAAATCCTACTCTGGCCTTACACTTAACTGTCAGCCAGGCGCTTCTGCCTGGCTGGAACCAGTGAGACAACATGGCCGACGATTCAAAGCTCCCGAAGAAAGAAACCGGTAAAGTTGTCTCGCGACAGAAAGTGAAGGTCGACCGAACCTCGGCGTCAAAGATTCCGCTCGTTCCCCTGCGAGATGTGGTGGTCTACCCACATATGGTGATTCCGCTTTTTGTCGGTCGTGAAAAATCTATTCTGGCGCTCGACGAGGCAATGTCACGGGATAAGCAAATCCTGCTTTCCGCGCAAACGCGTGCCGACATAGAAGATCCCGATGCAGAAGATGTTAATACCTTCGGCACACTCGCAGACATTCTGCAGTTGCTAAAACTTCCGGACGGCACAATCAAAGTGCTTGTTGAAGGAAGCCAGAGGGCACGAATTTCTGATGTTGAAAAAAGTGAAGACGGATTTTTTACCGCCAATGCTGAAATCGTAGTGATCGATGATGGCTACGACGAAATAGAAATGGAAGTCCTCGTACGGTCGATCACTAAACTGTTTGAACAGTACGTAAAGTTAAAGGAAAAGCTGGCACCTGAAATACTGACTTCACTCAGTGGAATCGAAGATCCGTCAAGACTTGCAGATACAGTGGCGGCACACCTTTCGTTAAAAATAGAAGAGAAGCAAAAGATACTCGAGATCGAGCATCCTGCAGACAGACTTGAGCAGTTGATGAGTTTAATGGAGGGCGAGCTCGATATTCTGCAGGTAGAAAAAAGAATTCGCGGCCGCGTTAAGCAGCAAATGGAAAAGAGCCAGCGCGAGTACTACCTTAACGAACAGATGAAAGCCATCCAGAAAGAACTGGGTGACATGGATGATGTGCCGAATGAAATTGAAGAGCTTTCTGAAAAAATAGAATCAGCGGGTATGAGCTCGGAGGCCAAAGACAAAGTTAGTGGCGAACTGCAAAAGCTCAAAATGATGTCGCCAATGTCTGCAGAAGCCACTGTCGTTCGAAACTATATTGAAACCCTGACAAATCTGCCGTGGAAAAAGCGCAGTCGCTTAAAGTCTAACCTGGCTGAGGCAGAAGAGATTCTTGAAGCTGACCATTATGGTCTTGAGAAAGTAAAAGAGCGCATCCTTGAATATCTTGCGGTTCAGAAGCGGGTAAAAAAATCCAAAGGACCCATTCTTTGTCTGGTCGGGCCACCAGGGGTGGGCAAGACATCTTTGGGTAAATCAATAGCGCGATCAACCGGTCGAAAATTCAGTCGTATGGCTTTGGGTGGTGTGCGCGATGAGGCTGAAATAAGAGGCCACAGACGTACCTACATCGGTTCTATGCCCGGCAAGATTCTACAGAACATCACCAAAACTGAAACTCGTAATCCGTTAATGCTGCTCGACGAAATCGACAAAATGTCTACCGACTTCAGAGGAGATCCTTCGTCGGCGTTGCTGGAGGTACTGGATCCGGAACAGAACAATACGTTCACCGATCACTATCTGGAAGTGGAATACGATCTTTCTGATGTCATGTTTGTTGCCACCGCTAACAGTATGGATATTCCGCCCCCGCTGCTGGATCGAATGGAAGTGATTCGCATACCTGGCTACACAGAAACAGAAAAGCTGCACATCGCAATGAATTACCTCGTACCGCGCAAGATCGAAGACAACGGTCTGCAAGAGGGAGAGATGACTCTGCCTGAAGATACGATCAGACAGATCATACGTCACTACACTCGTGAGGCTGGTGTGCGTGGTCTGGAACGTGAGATCTCAAAGATATGCAGAAAAATAGTGACTCAGATTCTGCTTGAGAAAGACATCAAATCGGTTGAAGTAACACCTGAAAATTTGTCTGACTACCTTGGTGTTCAGCAATTCCGTATTGGTGTAACTGATGAGGAAGACAAAGTCGGTCAGGTGACAGGACTCGCGTGGACGCAGGTAGGCGGTGAACTGCTGACCATCGAAACAGCAGTGGTACCCGGTAAGGGTAAGTTCATCTATACCGGTCAGCTCGGTGATGTGATGCAGGAGTCTATTCAGGCAGCTAAGACGGTTGTCAGAAGCCGCGCTCAGTCACTGGGTTTGAAAGATGACTTCCATACCGAGAAAGATATCCATATTCATGTGCCCGAGGGTGCAACACCAAAGGATGGGCCGAGTGCAGGCATTGGTATGTGCACAGCGCTTGTCTCCGCCATGACCGGTATACCGGTCAAATCAGATGTTGCAATGACTGGCGAAATAACACTCCGTGGTGAGGTACTGCCAATTGGTGGTTTGAAGGAAAAGCTCCTGGCAGCTCATCGTGGCGGTTTGAAAACGGTGGTTATTCCGAAGGACAATGAAAAGGATCTGGCAGACATCCCGAGTGAAATTCTGGACAAACTCGATGTAAAAGCCGCACGCTGGATTGATGATGTACTGATGGTAGCACTGGCGAGCTCGCCGGTTCCGTTGTTGCCGGATGCTGATTCGACCGAACCTCAGGCGAAGTCAAAAAGCGGATCCAGGAAGAAAAAACCTTCCCAATCAGTCAGACATCACTAGGTAATGGCGTCGATTAAATGGCCATATTGTGGTAAAATGGGGCGGAGAAACGTTGTGTTACATACTAGTATCCGCTGGTGCAGAATAAGCGTTACCGCTTGCCTGTAGTAGATTTTTACTGACGCAGTCGCAACCATTCCTGACAAGTCCTCTAACATTTTTGTTGCGGGCGTGTTTTAAGGTTCGGCATGACTGCGCCTAAATTGCAATTATCATAGGGGACACCTCTGAATGAACAAGACAGAATTCGTTGATGCGGTTGCTGATGAAGCTGACGTACAAAAGTCAGATGCATTGAAGATTGTTGATTCAATGACTAAAGTTATTAGCGACGCTTTAAAGCAAAAAGACCAGATCACACTGGTGGGTTTTGGAACATTTTTGGTAAGCGAAAGAGCAGCCCGTAAAGGCCGCAACCCTCGTACGGGCGAAGAAATTGACATTAAGGCGTCTAACGTCCCGCGATTTAAGCCTGGCAAAGCGCTTAAAGACGCTATAAACTAGTAGAGATAGATTGGGTGCTTAGCTCAGCTGGGAGAGCATCGCCCTTACAAGGCGAGGGTCGGGGGTTCGATCCCCTCAGCACCCACCACTATGTTTGGAGCGGTAGTTCAGTTGGTTAGAATACCGGCCTGTCACGCCGGGGGTC
>CAYLZS010000486.1:0-10518 GCA_964388065.1 uncultured Granulosicoccaceae bacterium | reverse complement strand
CACCTTAGCAACTTAGCAACTTTTTCCATTTAGAGTCCACAGCTCTCTAAATTACCTGGCTTTCTGGAGCCATAAATGAAAACGGGTGCAGATTGCACCCGTTTGATCCGATACTGATTTGGCCAATAATTGCGCCAAAAGACACTTATTGCATTCTTACAGTACTTTGAAGAGCTTCGCTAACACCCTTTGCAACTGTGATAGTCATTTCCTGAGTCCACTTGAACTCCTTTCAATTCCATCAGAAAATTCATTTATACTAACTGCTGCATTATGCTGTGGATGCACCTGTAGTAAATGGGTTATTTGTTCGGTGTAACAAACTGAGTACTACCCAAAAGCACCTCACTTTTACCATCACTCCCAAACAACATACGCGATGCATTACCGTCTTTATATCGAAGCTCAATGGTATTGCCGTCAATGAAGTAAGTTCCCGACATATTCTCACCCGAGACATTGCGTCCAAAGCCAGTTCCCATATTCTGCGTGCTTACTAATCGCGTGTTAGCCTGTCGGAATTGCCCATCATCTCGAAGAAGCAGACTTCTAAGCGTCGACCCGCCAGTTCCGGGGGTGTTATATTCACCGTAAAAATTGAGTCTATAACCCCTTTTGAGTGCCGGATAGATACCGTCATCAGATAGGAGGATCTCTTTGCGGGTATTGAGTTTTTGACCCTTTTTCTGCAGATATTTTTTGTAAGTATTCAAATTAAAATCAGACGGCGCGCCGGGAGAACCGATGACAGAACCATCGTTCAACACCAGATAGGTGTGTACGGTCGGAGGCGATATAATCATTAGCCCTGACGCAGAATCAAACCGACCTTGCCCACCGCCAGACAACTTCACGGCCGCACCTTTTATAGCTGATGTCGGAATCAAAGGCTCGCGACCTTCAAGGGACCCCAGACCCTCAACAACGCCTCTCTCAGCGTTGCTTTTGGCTGCTCGATACGCAGTAACCTTTTGCCTCAGTGGTTCAATCTCATCTCGCTTGCGCGATCTCTGAATTTTGCGCCGTTTCTTATTCGGATCTCTGTAGTGCAGCCTGGATATGTATCCACTTAACGCTTTAATCTGTTCGTCAAGCACGTCATGTCGGTGTATATCTCTGGCTATCGCAAATTCAGCTTCAGTCATTGTGCCCTTGGCTTGCGCCAGCAGATAAACAAGCTCAGCTTTACGTTCCTCTATCTCCAACTCATTTTCTTTAGACGACGAATTCTTTATCAATAACTGGATTTCAGACACCCCAACGTATATTTCATCCATAAGAGCCGCATCCAAAACACTCTTTGCTTCTGGTCGAACTTTTTTTTCCTTCATTAACGTCAACGCACTGGCTTCAAGCTCCTCTAATTCCCCCAGACTTTTTCTATAGCTATCGAGAGCCTTCTGATAATTTCCATCTGACTTCTGCAATCGGGCAACAAGACGCCGCGCTCCAATCATTTCTGCTTTTTTGTCAAAATACAGTACCTGAGCAGCGTGCGACAATACGGAAACTTTTATTAACGGCCGAGCCTCAGGGAGTTTTGGTGTACCTGATGGTATACGTTGCGTACTCTGGCTGGCTTCAGGCTTAGGAGATTGGGATTGCCCTGTCGGATCAGTTTCCTGTACCGATTTAATCATGACCTGTAAGCGCGCTATCACATCCGGGTGTGCATCGCGCACAGCAATAGCTGTTCTTGGAGTGAGATCACCATTAGCGTCCACTAGTTCTTCCAGTGGTATGTCGAGTTCAGAAGACAGAAACATCGCAATGTCTGCATAAGTGGTTTGGGCTTTTACCTGCCCGATGCTCAGTACAATAAATACGAAGATAGAACATCTAATGAATTTCATCCATATACTCCCAATTTTTTTAAACAACTCGCTGTAATGCCTTCATCCCCAGACACCTGCATAGTATAACGTATTAAAACAGAAAATTGGTTATATGACGCAGTACTGCCAAAATATGGAATTTAATTCAGCAATAACCTAAAATAAAAAACACGTCCACCCCATTCATTGTCTGTTCAGACAATGAGAAGCAGACCACTGTCACACCAGCAATGCGCTTGCGTTCAGGGACATCAGCTCCAGGTACAACGTCTAACTTCTTTTCCACATTTAAGTTGAACTGTTCTCAAACAGTGGCGCAACCATTCATCCAGTACTTGAGAAATTCCTGATGTTTGCCAGCCTCAGTCTGAACCGATCAATTTGCGCGGTTTCCTTATGCGGATGCTGCTATACATCATGTTCGTTCCACGCTTCCTGCTAACAGTTGGTCACCCTGCTGCACTGGCACTTTCTTTCACTAGCTGTGATCAATTTTGGGTGGAGATTTCACTTACGTTAGTGTGTCCATACTGGACGCAAAAAAAAACGGGTGCAAATTGCACCCGTTTTGAACATCGATTGTTGATCGAAATGATCTACTGCTTTCGAGAAGTACTGTGTAAAGCTTCACCGATATTCTTTACTACCGTCGTTGTCATTTCCTGAGCCATCTTAAACATCTGTGACTCTGCTTGCATCTCTGCTGTTAAAGCCGCCATCTCCCTCGCTTCGTTCGACCTGACAGTGGTATTTTGATCTTGAGCCGAGGCAAGTGCATCTCCTGTCAAACCATCAGTATTAATTATGTCACCACCACTCACCTGTGTGATTTCATTGGAAAGCTGTACCATTCTTTCCAGATGCGCCCCGGCGACCTCACCCATTGCTTTGGCAAGAGCTACGAGCCAGTTGCCACCACCTTGACCGCCACTCTTATTCGCTTGCTCTTCCGCGCCACTAACAAAATCTTGTGCATTGTTTTCAATCGCTTCGATCAAAACATCCATTAACTGATTGCTTGCGGCACTGGCATTAGCGCTTACCCCACTTCGCTCCAGAGCAGCTGACATACTGTCATATAACTGCTCTGCTTTTGCCTGAGGTATATCAGGTCTGGCGGCGATTACGTTGCTCAACGCACCAACAGCTGCAGCTCCGTATACTCCGGCCATAGCTCTGGCTGCTTCTTCTCCCGAAGATGAAGAGTTTATTTCCGACATCGGTTGAGCGGAATAAGTAGTAGTTGTAGTAGTGGTTGTTTGTGCTATCTGGTTCATTTTGTTTCTCCTAAATTTTTCGATTAAAACAGTTAAAAGGTGTGCGTTGTGACTACGCTTAAAATTAAAACAACTAATTACCTGGCGCGCAATTAGGGGAAACCCTATTTTTTTCCAAACTTAGTATTAGGCAAGGCTGTCATTAAACAGCTGTGTCACTCAGGAACGAGTTTTTCGCAGTTGTCGGAGACTGATGCGGACCAACTCCTGCTTTTCGCGCATTATCCATGACTGAATCTGCGACCAGAGACAGCCAGATTACTCGACTACCGCTCTCCAGTCTTTGGGTGAAATTGAGAATATCTTCCAAATACTGCTCACCGTACTGCTGCGTTTTATAAGAATTTGTTTCAAAATTGACATAGTTATTACTCTGATAAAACAGTTCGCGCTTAACCACACCATTTGCATAATGCATTTCTATGGTAAGACCGTCTTCCAGCAGGTTGTAGCTTCCATACAAGTGTTTATTCGGGCTCTGATAAGTTGAGCCTGCAGCCTGTACCACCGCGTCGCCAGGTCCGATAAGTTCTGATTTACCGCTGATAATATCGCTACTGCCGCTGGCAGTGTGCTGATGAAAAGACGCTGTAAAAGTATCTAGCAGCATAGTTCCTGCACTACCGGTTGTAGTCAGCACTGAACTTGCCTGTTCAAACGTACCGTCGAGATTGAACTTAATATCTGACCATGTTGTGACCATTGTTGCCCCATATGTCACTGCAGTCATTTTTGTATGAAGACCCGCAACGTCTTCATTCTTTAAAGGCGTCAAATCAATCTCTTCACCAACCAGAAGAGATTCGAGCTCACTGTCCGGTTTTGCGAGATAAATAGCGCCTGACTCGTCCTGCCGCCATGTTGTCCACCTGGAATCCGTATTTTCCAGTGTATCCGGCAAAATGAGACTCCCTGGTGGTGAAGTCAAATCGATATACGCCATTCCATTATTTAGTAGCATAACCGTCTTTTCTACCAATTCTATTCCTACCGTACTCCACGAAGAAGAAGCTGTAGAAACTACCTTTGCAATCAATTCTGATGTGACAAACACAGGGGTTTCCTGAATATTTTCTGACACACCTATTGCCGCAATCCGCAACTCATCGGATAAGTGTTCGGAGGCTCGATCTGTAACGGATTCGCTTACGTCATTCTCCAATTCATTGCCTGCCTGTGTTTCTGCTTCTAAAAGAGAAACCCCGGGCACCAGCGAAAACTCGGTTTGGCTCTCCTTAGGAATAACAATAGGAGTCAAAAGATGCAGTTCAGCTGCAATCTTCATTGCCTGAGAAACATCAGTTTCAGATAACGTTTCAAAAACAATATTTGTAACACTTGTCGGCTCTGCTTTTGGGGTGTTGTGACCCACCATATTTTCCTGATCGGTCATTCCGATAAATAGTGGAGCGCCCGCATCAGCATTCACTTTGTCAAAAGTGCTCACGGATATGGCAGCTAACGAGACATCCATTACCACATCAGGGAATACCGGAGAGTTCGCATTTTTGTTTTCGAGCTCAGTATTGGAGATTCCAAACGAAAATGAGCCATCGTTATCATCAGTATCCGCTTGAGGCAGTGTCGAGCTCAGACTAAGTAAGTGTTCTTCAGTTGACACCAATAACACCAACATATCACTTGCAGAATCTGTTAAACCGGGGCCTAACTCAGGAACAGAGTCGTTATTCTCTTTTTTATTTTGCGCGGCTTTTACAGTCTTTAAATTTAAATCCAGCATGGTTGTTACCCTTTGATACTCACCTCAATACTACAAACTCATAGCAGGCGTAACAATTAGGACAAACCCTATATTTGGACCATAAAGCTCACCCCTGAATCTCGACTACCTGACTTAAGCACCCTCTACTCAGCACTTCGTCACACAATCAATTATTTTAAAAAAATAGGGTTTCCCCTAATTACTTTTTCCAAATATTGATGATTTAATCTGTCTCGCAATCAATTCACTTTTACGAAAAGGAACAGATCAATGGGCATTTTCAGCAACTTTGCAGCATTAAAAACCAACTATCTCCAGAATTTTGAAGGTGGTAAAGAGGGCAGAATACAAAAAGGGCCAAACGGCACAACCTTATACACAGGCGGTGGCAACGACTCAGTGCATGTCACCAGAAATGCTGATAACTCAGTGACAGTAACTATTAATGGTGAGAAAGAACACTTCACTGAAGAGGAAGCAGAAAACCTCACCATAGACACTGGTAGCGGTGACGATAAAGTTTTCGTCGCGAGCGATGTCCCCGGTGTAACAATCCGGGGCGGAAAAGGTGACGACTTGCTTCTTGGTGGCGGAGGCGATGACAACATCGATGGCGGTGACGGTAACGACATCATCAGAGGTGGCGACGGCAAAGATAATATTCGGGGCGGCAACGGCAAAGACAACATTGACGGTGGCGATGGCAATGACATCATCACTGGCGGCAGAGGCAGTGACATTCTTTCAGGCGGAGAAGGAGACGACACAATTCTCGGTGGTAGTACCGTTGACCGTTATAAGCCAGGTTTCAAGAAGCTCTTTCAATCCATGGATCGCGACACTATCAATGGCGGCAGCGGTAATGACCGGCTATACGGCGGTGCCGGCAGAGATACAATCAATGGCGGCGATGGCAATGATTATTTGTCAGGCGCTGGTGGCAGTGACAGGTTAAATGGCGGTGCCGGAGATGACGTCCTTAATGGTGGCGCAGGAAAAGACATTACGAATGGTGGAAGCGGAAACGACAGAGTAACCGGCAGCCTGAACGACTTGCAAATTGACACACAAATCAACACACAAGCCAAAATTACTCATGGACCGAAAGGCATAATACTCGACACTGGCGCTGGCAGCGATACCGTCAACGTATTCCAATACCCTAACGGTTCCGTTGCAGTTGATGTAAACGGAGAAAAATATCTGTTCTCTGCCGACCAGGCCAAAACCCTCATCATCAATACTGGCGATGGCAATGACACCGTCAACGTTAATACTCGTACGGGTATCACAGTCAACGGTGGCGATGGCAATGACACCATTCGTGGCGGACAAGGTAACGATAGACTCAATGGTGGTGCCGGCAATGACACTATTTCCGGCTACAACGGCAATGACACCATAACCGGCGGCTCTGGCAATGACAGTCTGCACGGCGGTTTTGGCGATGATCTAATCATCGGTGGTCAGGGCAGCGACACAATCAACGGCAGCTTTGGCAACGACAGACTCTATGGCTCCAGCGGCAATGACACCATAAACGGCGGCTACGGTAACGACACAATAAATAGCGGCAGCGGCAGAGATCAGGCGATCGGTGGTGCCGGTTACGACACAGTCGATGGTCGGCCAGACTCCTGGTTCACCAAACCTACACCGTGGCTTCCCCTCCAGCCGCAAACCCGACCGATAAACATCGAGCAGCTAACAGGGACGCCGAGAGATTCGCTCAGATCAGATTCTGAATAGGTCTCCCGGTATCGATGCTGTAAACAAGAACACCCCGTACCCGGGGTGTTCATTTTAAATCGTCAAAATCGAAAATTTAGGGTAACCCCTTATTTACGATCAACTCCCTGAGCGTTATCCTACTGACATAGAAAAGGGCTTTACCATGTCAATCAGCAACAATACAAACATTCCAGCCAGCATCCCGGGCGGCATTGATAGCCTGAACCCATCTGCTGCAGACGGCAAAGGCTTGCCATCTGCCAGCGGGCTCAGCGAAAATTTCGACTGGTTCAGTGTTGGCGACGGCAAAGCGCTGCCAATATCTGCCCAGGCGCAGTTTGGCGACACATCCAACATGGACGAAATGGTGAGCGCAATGCTCGGACATCTCGGACTGGCTTAAGAGCACTTCAATCCAGTGAGTGATAAGCCCGACTGGCACGCAGCAGCACAGACACTGGTAAACAGTTTTTTTGCATTAGAAAAACCCGAAGACCGAATACGGCTGACTGAAAAACTATGTGATCGTCTTGGTGGTAATCTCTACCCGGCTTTTCTACAGATACTTCTAAATATAGAACAGTATGCTGACGAAGACGCCAAGGCGCTGGTAACTTCCACTTTGGTGTTCGGACTAAACTCGGGACGACTCCCATCAGGCAAGCTGTCCGCATGGGGTTCAAGTGCTCTGCCCGAGGCCAACGCATTTGGTCAAACCCGATCACTGGGCCCTATAGAATATATCTGCGCATGGTATGCACAGCCCTCCGATCAATCCCCCCTGGCACCAGCCGCATTCAATACCATGGCGACTTCGTTACTTCGACTGGCGGAATCTGATCAAGCAGCCAAGTCACTATACTGCGCCAAGTTAGCAGAAGACGCACAAGACCCGATGGGTGGCTCCATGTCGCGACAAACACGCAGCGCCATCGGTGCACTGGCCAGCGCCTGGTCTTCAGGTGAAACACCTGAGAAGTCCGTACAAAATTTTATCGATGCACTAAGTAGTGGTGGCGGATTACTTGATGAAATATCTGTAGGTGGACCACCTGTCGGGCCAAATTCTTAGTCAGCTGTTTTTACTCTCGCAAAAAATTGCACGTCAGTCACCGAAAGACTCTCCGGCTGCCCTCCATTGCAGTTATATCTTTTCCACAATTTCTGTCCTGTTATCTGCTCTTCATTTTATAACGCTCTTCCCTGTATTCTGCCTTTTTGCTGTGTTTTTCCACTAATAAAATAATCAGTTACGATGGTTAACCATTATATATTCAGCTCAAGCGCCAACTGATTTAGCAGCAGTGTCGATTACAACGCTAAGATTATTAAGTTCTATAGTTAAGATGTGATCTTAGTTAGCGGCCAGTCCTGCTCCAGTAAATCCGATTCCCATACCCGTCGATCCAATACCTGAGCTGTTTAATCCAACTCCCTCACATGCCAATCCAACCTCTACTGCACCACCTGCACTCCTGGCACATTCACATAAAGATTTCATACAGAGAGATTTACGGCTCAGCTTAGTACTCATGACACTCACCGGCACAACGCAATCCAGGGTCAAAGTACTTGTACCAACGCTTCGTCAGCTGACCATACGAAGAGCAAAGTTATAGATTCAACTCTCGGACACAGCCGACTGGGTTTACCGGTTTACTGGTCGTCATAAACATCAGATCAGAGAACAACCGGCTTCAGTACCAATTAAAGTTACAAAGCGAGTGTCTTTTACTCGAAAAAACACGGCTGGGAGATGCCAACACTTTCCAGCATCGGATCTAATCGCTCTTTACAGAGTAACAACAAGCGGGAAAGTAACACGAGCAGCAGCGCTAAATAGCTGCCCATGTGGCGTTGCGGCAGTTTAGTTAATTAATCGCCAGCGGTTCGACAAGCTCAGCTCAACCGGTGCTACATCTTCTAATAGCGTGCTTTGGCGCACGTCCCGGTAGAGAATATCGCCATCTCTGTACAGTAAACCAATGAGATCAGGGCTGCTGCCACTGCTTAAATAACGCACCACAGTGGCCTCCATGCCCGTACTCGTTGTGACCAAACTGTCGAAGACAATATCGCCAGACGAACCGGTAAGTGTCGCGTCATTGGGATCTTCGACTGTGCATTGTAAGTCTGTATATAAAAGGGTGAGTTCAGTGTAAGAACCCTCACTGCTGTCGATAGTGAGGGTGCGTTGCACATACCCACCGGGTTGATCTTCCTCAGGTACCAAAAACGCTCTATTTTCCATACATTCAGCGCCCCAGGTGCCATCAAACCCCGCATTCCGAGATCCTGGATCAGTGGTCACAGAACTTGTTCCGGTACTCTCCGGCACAGTGGATTGAGTTTCTAACAATTCATCGTTCGAATCTGAGCCGCTGGAACCACATCCTGCCAGGAATAATCCAGTGCCAAGACTCAACGCCAACGTGTGCAAAGATATCTTTATTTCAGTTGCATTCATTTTTACTACTTCTTTGAAAACATCAAATATTAACTATGTACCTTTCAATTCATGCTTTGCCCCAGGACCTGTTTCTCGGCCTGTCTCCGGGCCTGCCTGTCTCCGGGCCTGACGCATAAATAAGTGTCCACCTGATTCCGGCTCCGCGTACCTCGCAAATACCGTGGGTGCTAAAGTGTTTAGTTAGTACACTTGTACCTGTTACAAAAAGCAGATCATTCAATTCTCTCGCATACTGTATTAATAAATTTGAGCATGCTGCATCTATTCATTGGCACAAAGCAACGTCCGCTTTATATTCGGGTACAAAAGTAGAATTACCTGACACAATCTATCAGAGCATAGTCGAGATGTCTGTTAGAAATCGGACACAGCACCTTCACCCGTCCACGATTAATATTTCCGGAACGAATCTTACTGACAGCACCCGATAGCCTTTCCAGAAAACTTGCCAAACGTATTTAAGAAACCATCTCCTGACACAAAAAAGTCAGAGGTTGGTTAAAATCTATTTTTTGGAACTTCTGCCAAGTATCTTATAAATAAGGCAATAGTTAAAAAATCCTGTACCTAATAGATAAATTCCAAAGATATTCAGCAAGATATCTGGGACGGCAGAAAAGCCGCTAAAAAAAAGAAAAGAGAGAAAAAGACATACAGCACCTGCGGCTAACCGAACAGTGCCTTCTGTGGTTCCTACATTCATTGATATAATTTTTGAAGTTTAAAATGCGTTGACGTAATTTATTTTACTTCGGTGAGACACCTCCTTCACATAACACATTATAGCGTAATCCAGTGAACACTTTGTGAATAAGGATTTTATTTTACTACTGTAGTTCTGACCGGCACATGTCCCTTTGTTTTAATCAAAATGGATCAGTAATTCAACGGTACGCTGCAAACGAACCCATTACTTCTGGAAATACCTTTCGATATTGATTATTCCTATATCGATGATTCAAAATACTAAAAATACTTTTTTTGTCAGATTCTATGAGAACTCGCGTAGTAAATTCTTCTGACTGTTTTCAGACAATCTTTTGAGAACATCTGGTTTCTCGTGAAGATGCCGGAGTCGAATAGCTATGCCGTTAAAATTCCTCAGGGATACAAACCATTAACTCCATTTTCAAAAAAAGGTAGTGTTACGAATATTCAAGCCTAAATTTAGTCAGACCTATTTTTTTCGTAAACGTTGTTTACTGAGCATTTTAATATTTTTTGCAAATCGAGTTGACGGATATGGAAGACACATATTCCACTTCTGTTATGTCGGGCAATTTAGCTTCCTCACGGGCTCTGATGAAATCTAACCCGGTCACCTAAAACAGACAATCATGTGTAATTCAAATTAACTACAAAACCAGCGCGACTCTATCGGTTGGCCTCTTTTACAATGACTATACATCTTTGATATCTTTACGATAAAAAATTACAAAAGCGTTCTGAATATTTTATTTGTGATATTGGGGTAGTCTATAG
>CAYLZS010000485.1:0-45471 GCA_964388065.1 uncultured Granulosicoccaceae bacterium | reverse complement strand
AGGAGTTGGAGTTCGGGAGTCATAAATAACAGCGGTATGTCAGGTAGCTGTCGGGTAGATTACGGGCATTTCGGCTGAGTAATTGGAAGTGTTCGTATTGCATAAGATGCCCGGTATTCTCCATCACGGTTAGAGGGACGTTTCCGATATGTTTTATTAGGCGTTTTAAATCAGAGATTTTGTGCATCGAGTCTTCTGATCCGTGAACAAACTTAACCGGGACCTCCAGGTTACCAATGCTGGACCATGAAAAATGAATTTGATTAAAATAGTCATGCTTTACGGACTCGGGAGATTGAACCATCGCCATTTTAATGCGATCGCCGTAAAAGGGGCTGTCAAATTCCCTTTCCAGTACATCGCTATCCGAACTGCTGTATTTAAATACTCGTTTTATTGTTTTCCCGAAAGTATCAACATCCTTGACGCTTTTCTGAATGAAATCGACTGTTTTGGTCATTAACCAAACGTTTCGGCTACAAAGCTCCATGATGCTGCTGCCGAAATAAACGAGGTTATTCTCGTACTTTCCCGCACTGAAGCAAGTGGCAGCAAATGTGATACCCGATACCTTCTGTGGGTATGCCGTTGCAAACGCTGTTGCATGCCATGCACTGGAAACCATGGCAATTACATGAACAGGTTCTCCACACATGTTTTGCCAGGCCAAATCGATACCCTCGATTGTCTCGCGTGAGTAGTGTTCTACCGATTTCGGAGTTGGTGCGGATTCCAGTATGCCCGGTCGAATCGGCCAGATTAACCTAAGGTTGTTTTTTAAAGCGAACTCCACATCGTTACTGGTAATATCCGGAAATATCATAGAATGAAGTATTAACACAGGCTTACCATGCAGTGGGCCGTAGTCAATAATTCGGACAGTCTTTCCAGTCTTATCTACAATTCGATTACACCTGATATCATCGGGGAGAAATCGGTTGGCGTATTGATTAAAGAGACGCTGGCCTTCACTATCCCAATTACTAACATCAGTCAAAAACGTTAATTCGGGAAGCAGAAACCGCACTACGTCTATTTGGCGTTCCACATTTAACTTGTTGATTATGGACTTAATCTGAGACCTTTTCGTTTCTACTGAAACGCTATCTGCTTTGGCAGCACCCTGAAGATTTAAGCCGATAAGCAATTGTCCAGTCAAACGAGTTTCTTTGGGAGTTAGTTCGGACCCAAACAGCCGAAAGATGATGCGGTTTATAATTTCTAGTGAAAGAATGTATTTCTCAGCGGCCACTTCACTCTTTTGGTAACGTCCGGAGACAACCAGATATTCGTCAACGATGTTGAATTGAACTGTTGACGGTTTTTCTTCCAGCGAGGTTTTTCTTTCGTCAATCAGGTAGCAGTGATTTTCATTTTGAAAATCAATCAGTCGAAACACAGGCAATCCCTGCACTCTGCCCACCGGTGTAAGTCGATTGTTATTTAGATATGTTCTAAACTCTTTAATATTCGTCTCATCGGTTTCAGAAACAGTTAGCACTGCATTTTCCGCAAGGTGCTCAGTTCCCGAAACAGCTTTCCGACTAGAACTCACCAGACAAACTCCATAGAAGTGTGACTATAAAAACAATTGTACGATTCCAGCGAGGAATTCTAGCATCGTCGGAAGCGATTGCAATTTTAACTGCCGCGATACTGATTCGAGTCAGAATGCCATTTCGAACAACAGGGCGTTGTGCGGGTGGTTATTAGTTCTGAGGGAGTACTATGAGTTCGAAAATGTATTGGATAGAGAGATTTGATGAACTTCAGATAGCTTTAATCCGTAAACCAGCATTTAATTAATGGTGGTTCTCATACAAAGAAAGCTTGATCGAGTACGGGGTGTTAAATGGCGTCCCGCGAGATACCATGATACAGGCGTATTGAGTGACGTGAGAAAATTCTTATATATAGGTGTTCTCTGTAGTTGTAGTTGGCGCTTCAAGTGACGTATGGTAATTTCAATGTCTGTAATTTTAGGTGTGCAAAATGGACGGCTTAATAGAATTCTTCAATCGTTAAGTATTGTGGGTTGGGTTCTGCTAATGTTGTGTGTGCTGATATTACTTAACCTACGTAAAATTATTCGGTTGCGCTCACCTTTAGATTCTCAACAACATAGGGAATGGCGTGACGACGTAAGTGGCATGCACGGAAGTAGAACAACAGCGGAACATTTGGAAAACAAAGACAAAGAGTTATAATTAGACGTCGTCAACCCGTAGAGTCGGCAGTGAGCACCTGGATCATGACATCAGATCACGTGCCTTTTTCTGTGTGGTAGTGCTTGCGGATGGGTCTAACTAAACATTGTTGTTATTCGATCACCAAAGCCCCAGAAAAATGTTCCAGTTGTACCAATAGCGATTTCCCATAGCCACAATGCAGATTGTTCAGTATCTAAGCTATCCTGAACACGCTTAAAATCTTCGCTGTTCCGTTCTTCCCAATATTTTCCGAATTTCCGTTTAGATACTTGTTCCGGGGTTTGGTTTTCAAGCCTTTCTACTTCATTTTTCATTAAATCATTAACACGTTCTTCAAGGTCAATAAAACCTTTTTTCATTCGTGAGACATTTTGTCTGGCTATGCTTGTGGCCAGGGCTATAAGCACGAGAATGCAGCCAGCTTCTGACAAAGAAAAAACTGCGGTAGAAATAAAAAATATAACCAATACAATCCCGGCGGAGACCCACCTGTGCTTTATAGCCTGGCTAAGTCTGTAATCTACTTCGCTTAGTGTTTTTTCCTTGAAACCCATATATCGATTATAGTTGGTTGTAAGGGTAGTGATCCAATTCTTTGGAAATGCTTAGCAAGGTGTTACGGTGATGCTGTTGATCCACTCTACCACAAGGTATACAAGGTATAAATTGCGATTGATCACGACGCTATGCAGTTGTAGAGCGGCATGAAGATAGCTGGTTTATACAGAACTCTACTTCGTTCTGTACTGATTGTCTCGATCACGAGCATGACTAAAACCTGTTGTAGACTGTATCTTAGTCAAGTAGCTGCACAAAATGTAAATCGCCAAAGGAGTTTTACAGTAACAAAAATGATAGATTGTAAAAATGTAATTGTTGAATAAGTCGGTGATTTGAAACTGGCAGAAGCCTGATTTAGAGAGATGGGTTGCGACCTAAAAAGGAGCTGAAGCCGGGCCTTTTGAGTAACAGTTTGAACGGCATGTTTTTAAGGTTAATTCAAACTGTTGGCAGGCCGTTCCTTAGACCGTGACAGAAGCGGGTGAAAAAAAACGATTTGAGAGAAGCGCTATTTATTGTCTGACTACTTATAGATATATGCCATGATCAGTGCCAATACACCGCCTGATCTATGGAACGGGGTGCGTCCGCACGTTGCAAGCTTGTCGATTCTGCTAATTATCGTGTCGATTGTTTGGGTGCTTCTGGGAAAACCGTTTCCCGTAGCATTCTGGGTTGCAATAGCGGTACCGGTTGTTCATCAGTTTTTCGTATGGTTAACATGGCGTCTTGAGCTGAACTCTTCGGCAACAAGCAGGGTGATCGGATTCCGTGGTTTTCTTGTTGTCTTTTATATTCTGTTCGGCGGACGGCTGATTTCTTTGTTAGTTCTGGGATGGATTGATCGCGGTAGTCTGGAACTCGGTTTTCTTCCGCAGATTATAATAGCAATGATTTTAGCGGTGCCCGGGTTTTATGCGATTTATAGTGTCAAACGGTATTTTGGATTTATGCGGGCAGCTGGAGCTGACCATTTTTACCAGCGTTTCCGTGACATGCCGCTGGTGGCTAGGGGTATTTTCCGATTTTCAAACAACGGTATGTACCTTTACGCCTTTCTTCTGTTTTGGGCAGTCGCGGTTAGTTTTAACTCTATTGCTGCATTGGTAGTGGCGGCATTTAGTCATACCTATATATGGGTTCACTTTTTTGCGACGGAAAAACCAAATATGGACTATCTGTACGCGGACGATTAAGTTCAATGGAACTAAAAAAGCCGGGTTGATATAAGTGCTGTGGGATAGCGTTTGCCAAAGGCAGTAGTCTTTGCGTTTGATTACGGGGCTCACTGTGATATCAGATCAGCTGCAAGTAATAAAAGAGCTGCGGTGAAACCTGGATCAAAAACAATACAGCTTTTAGAGTCAAAGAAACATATCAACAGTTCCTACCGCAGACTCAGATCACAGCGTATCCAAGACAGAGCTCTTTCTCTATCATCCAAATAGGGTAAAGGTTTAAAAATGCTAAGCCGGTCACAATCCGTTCAGTGCATTACAGTAGGAAGCTGTAAACGAAGATCTATTGTTTCAATACTACAATGCCAGGCTGTTTATGAGTCCTGGTTGGGAAGGACATTTATATTATATTAAGACCTCTCGCGCTCTACTATCGTACTCAGTAAGAGTGATGGAATCACACGGCGCATCAGATATATAAGGTACACCTTAACTGATCTGTGCGTTTCGTCTGACGTTGAATATTTTATTTTTCCCTACGGACGATTATCGATCATTAGCAAATCCAGCTCTGCCTGAGCTTTAACCGGGTTTTTTAGATCTCGGGTGTCGATCATTTCGCATTCGTCTCTCACCATTTCATTGATGAGAGTGGGGTACTGGCGGCAGTCGTCTGGCCTGTTCAGGTAGATACTGCAAGTGTATTTGTCGGGCAGGTGGTTGTGTTTTTTGGGGCTGATTTCCAAAAACGGACATCTCTGAAGTCTTGCACCGGAAATTGGGTCAAACCATATTTCATTATTTCTAACATAGGCGAAGATGTCAGGATTAAATTGCTCCCATTGATCAATTTCCTGCTGTGTAACAGCAAGGTCACCGCCACCGTATTTAATACAACATTTGCCACATTGGTTACAGTCTTTCATGGGCGGCTACTTTAAGGCTAACGGTGTCGCTTCAGTGTAGCAACGGTTTGAATGGATGCATGCATAGGTGGTTCCGGTGTCGTAAGCCTATTGCAAAGGTCGGTTACTTTCGGTAAAGCTCAGGTCACGAACTTTTCGAATTTGAGATTTCGTTTTGCTTATGTCTGGAAGTTCGCTGCCAAATAACAACTGATAGGCATCTCTTGAGACTGTATCAATGCTGTCGATGTTTTGTGCCAGGTATTTATAAGAGCGGGCTACGTCACTGAGTGATAAAGCGGGATCTGGCGGAGTGTCAGTCAGTGTGCCCTGGTGCATTTCATGTAGGATTGGCAGCAGTATGCGTATGCTGTAGTAATGTGGCTGGTCCTGCAGTAAAGGATCCAGTGTAATGGCTGCCAGTTCGTTTAGCAGTACACCTTTGAGCTCATCGGCGTATGAGAGATGAGTAAAAAATGCAGATAACTCCCAAAGGACATGGTTGCTAAATTGCGGGCTTATTGGTACGCGAGCCGCGACTTTTCGAAGTTTTTCGTCAAACCATGGTGGTTCCTGTAAATCATTGAACTGGTCAATTAAGTGCTGGACTTCATGGAATGCCGTGATGTCGGCTACTCTGCGTTGCAGTTTAGCGGTGGCAGCTGGTAACAGGCTTGACTCAACCTGGTTCAGCCGGTGCCAGACTTTTTCGAACCTCCATTTCCACGACTGCTGAAGCTCTTCTGCGTATTGATCGACCACGCGCGTTTGCAGCCGCCTTGCGATGGATTCAAGTCCGTAGACATCTGCCATGCCGTCAGGCATCAGCTTGGTCTGCAACTGACCGTCGTTTACGGCAACGGTGGAGCTGGCACTGGTTGCATCAATGTTACTCAGGAGAATCTGTGCACTGTCGTCACCGAGGTGTACTTTACCGAGTACATTTTCATTGACCTGCAAACCGTCGAGTCGTCTGGTGAAGTAGGCGAGGTGGTCCTGCTGCTCAGCGTTGTAATAGCGGAACTCGTCTACGTGGAAGGTCAGCAATGCATAGACGATACATAGTTCACCTGAACCTTGTGCTCCGCCGAAAAGTCTGCCGAGGAATGCGGTTAGTGGCAGGTGGGCGCAGTCTGCTGTTTCGACCATCGGGCTGAGATAATAGGGAATGCGATTGATGAACAGTTCATCATTGAGATTTTTCACCAGCTTGTACAGGTCTTGTGGTGGCAGATCCTTTTCCTGAATACCATCGAGCAGTGCAGTTAATTTTTCTGGCACCTTTGGGATTTCGTTGAAGTGATCAAGAATGTCCTGCTTTAATTCTGCCGCTTGTGCCTCCTGCCTTTCAATGCTTTCCTCTATTGCTTTTAGTCTTTCGGGGTCATCCTGATCAGCAGCTGCAGCATGGGTGGCCTTTATGCGATAGACGGCATCGGAGTAAGCTGGAATGTCTGATCTAAACACAACACGGTCAAGTGCGGATTTATAGCTGTGCCATACACCATAGGCGGTACCGGCAAGCAGTAGCAGCAGCAGCGGCCATACCACCCACGGGTGTAGCAGTACGGGCCAGATCTGGTGGCGGGCGTTGAGCTTGCTGCGTACCTGATTTTGAATCTCATCGTTACTGATGTCGTAACGCAGGTCCCGTTTGTTCTCTAGCAGGACTGCTTTCTTTGCATTCAGGTATCGCAGCCGTATTAAAGACCTGATGCCAAACAGCCATCGACGATAGGGTTTTGCAGTTTCGTAAATGTCTTCGATGGGGTGCGCCGCATCATCCACTCGGTTTTTTTGCGGTAGTTGCTTTTTGAGGAATTGATCGCGTATAGCCACAGATTAGCTCCCGGCCAGTTCTGCAAGCAGGCTGTTGAGCCGTTGCTGTGAGTCTGCAGGGCGTTCCGTGTCGAGTATTATTCTCAGCTCTTTTATCTGGTCATCAACTTTTTTGCTGCGGGTGGTTTTTGTTGATTCCTGCCACCGGTCAAATGCATCCCACGACCATACAGTGGTGAACTCAGTCAGCGTTTTGTAGCGGGCAGCTATTATTTCCAGATGTTGTCTGGCAGAGCCGTTATTGCTGTCTACCAGATCCTGCATGGCTAACAAGCCTCTGGCGACGAGACGGTCACCGTCTTCGAGCATCGGGTTGCTCTTGAGGTCTTCATGCAACCGGTATAGCGGTTCTGTTTCGCCGAGAGTGAGGTAGCCTTCCATCAGATTCATCTGCAGGATAAGCATTATTTCAAGGTGGTCTTCAATCTGGTGATCTTCAAGTGTCGGAGCAAGCTCCCGGGCCGCCGCCATGCCTTTCTCTTCCACACGTATTGACTCTCTGGTGTCACCAGTGAGTTCGTAGTGCATCAGTGCCAGAGTGATGAAGTTGTTCAGCGTGTTGACGTCCGGATCTGTTTGCAGGTGGTAGTCAAGCAGATTTTCACTGCACTGCACATAGTTGTTGAGCTGTTGCTGTTCGCCTCTCTGCCACGATATTTTTGCCAGTCCGTACAGTGAGTTCATCGCCTCATGGGGGTCGGGATTGGATACTGAAGAACAGTATGCGCGTGTGAAGTGGGTCTCTGCGTTGTCTGTATCTTCGGCTGACATGAAGCAACGTGCGACTGATATCTCTAACAGTGACTTTGTTACTGCTTCTGATTCTCTCCAGCCAAACAGGTTGTCGTATTCACCGATAAGATTTACGGTGCCTTCGCAGTTGCCGTTTTCTACCAGCATAGTGTTTGCGTTGCGTACCAGATGACTTAATTCTACTCGGCCTTCACCGGGTGCAGTCGGAATGTCTTCTGCCAGGCAGGCTATAGGTGCGACAGGGCATTGAAACGGGACAAAGCCCGGTCCGTCGTCACCGGCGACTTCCTCGTCGAGCTCTTGCAGGTCGGGGCTGAGTTTAATGTTATCCAGCCACTCCCTCAGTTCTTCCATGTTTGTGGGTGGCGGGAGATCGCTTTCCGCTTCACCGTTATCCAACCATTGTTGAACCTGTGCTACCTGGTTAAGCATTTTTTGCTGTTCAATCCAGGTGGCGAGGCTTTGTGGCGCCTCTCCGTATTTAGCGGAGGTAAGTATGAAGTAGACGATAATCCCTGTTATTGATAACAGTACAACACCAATACATACTGCAACTCTTGTGATCAGGTTAAAGCGAATTTTGTCTTGCAGATCACCGATATCTGCAATCTTTTTTTCGTGTCTTTGTACCGACTGATCTCTTAAATCTGATGTAATGTCGCGATAGGCATCAGATTCCTGTACGTTGCGTTCGTCGGCGGTACGGAATCGATCGCGCAGTTGCTGTAGTCTGCTTGCAGGTCTGTTCCGGGGGTCATTACGCATAGTTGTTAACCGCGGTTTCCATAGTGCGAAGGGCTGTAACGACAAGCTGAAATATTACTCCAGCTGCAGAGATAAGCCGGGTTGTTCTCAGTGACAGGTATCCAGCCAACTGCGGTACCGCGGTCGAGAAACCATTGTTTGATTTTATCGAACTCCTGAAAGCTTGTGCCGTCTCCGTGATCTTCAACAAAAACGAAAGCAAAGTCTTTCTGACTGTCGAGTGCGGCTGCAGCCTGACCAATTAAGGTATCTGTATCTTCAAGATCCTCGAAGGTTGGCCAGCTGTCTGTGTCAAGCGGTGTCATGGTGAGCGTCAGGAAGTCGTGTCGCTGCCCCATGAAATCGGCGCTAATCTGGAATTCCTGTTGTTGATCGCTGTTAGATTCACTGGCGGCAAGTAAGCCGTTTGCGAAGGCGGCATTGACGTCAATGCTTTGCACCCGGTCGTTGTGAATGTAAAAGAATTTAGGTAACAGCCCGCTTTGATGTTCAATAGGTAGTGGTGGCTCGAAATGCGGGTTGCTTGATTGCAGCGCTGTCATTAGCAGCAACAGGATCAGTACGCCGACTGCATTTGACACCATGTCTGTCAGTGAATCCAGATTCATAGTGCTTCTGTCGCTTCAGTATTTGACCTGCCGACATCAAGGCCTGTTCTTATGTGTCTGAAGTTAGGTATATCAAGTAGTCTGGATATGGAATGATAGGTATCACTGCCGCCGCTGTGGACATTGAGCAATACGAATTCTTCGTATTCTATGCCATGTTCTTTAGCGAGTAGATTTAACGTGGATATTTCATTCAGTGCTATCTGCAGAGCAAGCTCATTGAAAGACGGTTCAAACATGAGGGTAAGGCCTTCAGAATCTTTATCAAAGTTGCGACCTGCCTGTATTGCTCTGAGTCCGGCAAGTTCTTCAAGGTTGAGCTTTGCGTATATCTTCTGTAAATCCACGTCCGGTGGATGCAGCACAATGCGGTCAAGCATGCATTCTATACGGTAGGCGGTCTGGAAGATCTGTGGTTGCTGCACTTCCTCTTCGGAAGCGCCAATGTCTCCGACAACCAGCAGGTTCTGCAGGAAAGCCAGAACGCCAATCACGCACAGAAACAAGCTGATGAACGGAAAAAGTTCCAGCGTTGGTTTACGACTTGAACCGACACTTAACATGCTGGTGTACTGTTGCGTTCAAACAAAGTGCATGTGGGTATCCTGAGAAGTACTATGCACCCGGTTAGCTTTAAGAATATATTCATGACATGAGGCACTTTGATTGATCGACTCATTCGTGGTGTTTGAATGTTACAGAACACTAGTCTCTGTAAACCGGTTCCTGTTGAATTCGATCAAACGCATCTTCGCGTAAGTCTCTCAGTGACTCGCCTATTGCCTGAGCATGGGCCTGAGCTTGAGCAAACTCGTCATCGACCAGTTCCTGAACCGGGTTGTAGTGGGAGTCGACAAACTTCTTCCAGTGTTCTTCAAGTCTGAGCAGATAGTCGCGTTCATCGCGTTCGGTAAGCACTAAAAAACCGGTGGCAGGCAGGCTGAGTACCAGTGCCAGTAGTGTGGTATCGAAGGCGGTTGAAAGCCCTTTAGTCACCAGTGGAATATTCTGCTGCAGCAATGTTGAAACACTGACACCGGATTGACTGGCACTCATGGTGTCGGAGAAAAATGAAATACTCAGCCCGATACCCCATACCGTGCCGATGAAACCGATGATTGGCAATGCCCAGACAAAAAACCGAGGCATAGAATAAGAGTTCTGCAAATGTTCGTTTTCCAGTTCCGCGTATTTAAGCGCACCGTTGCTGTCATCACTGATTTGCACATTGTGCCAGCGGTTGGCCATCAGGTTATCGCGCAGTTCTGCATGATTGTCTGTTAGCTCTTCAATGCGGGAGTGCTGGTCAATAAGACGCGGGGCAATATCCTGCATAAACCAACCGGAGTTTCTTTTTTCCTTTGCCAGTTTGCTGCGCTTACTCACGAGTAAAAACATAGCAATCAGGAATACGGCTACGATGGCCGGCGAAATATAGTTGCCCCAGACAATACGGGAATACAGGTTTGTGCTGCCGTCAGGGAAGATCAGCAGGTGAACAACGTAAAGCGCAAAGACTACTACCACTGCAAACAGGACTGCGGGCAGGAGCGACGCTTTGATGGGGTAATTCATTTATTTAGTGTTCCTTAACCGTTGTTACTGAACCACCGGTATCGGGCCGGTGCTGGTGGTGAAAATTTAACTGTCTGTCTGAAAATCTGACACTACCGCGGATTATGCCGTAATAGTGACGGATTTTGCGCTAAAACCAGGGCGGTGTTTATGCATATTGCGCACCTGTATGGTTGCGTTCCCGTAGCGTCAGCATTGCTGTACAGACGGTCCGGAATGCGCCAGCGCTGCGGGTAATTCCGTTCGATGGTAACGATAGTCCATTCCGCTGAGTTTTGACCATCGAATTGCGGATTAGTTGTAAATTGGTGCCTCATATTTCACAAAGATGGAGCGGGACCGGTGTGATGCGCAGTTGACTTTTTCCCCGGACCCGGAAGCTCAGGAGACTGCGCCGGCAATGTTCAATTCAGTGTACTTGCTGCCCTGTGTGGAAATAACTGACCGCTCACCGTATGCTCTGGTGATGCTTAATTTCTTCGCACCAACAAAATGTAATCACGCTTAATGACTGAGGAGGCAGGTTCCACCGTAACAGGCCCGTTGAGCGGGCTGCGGGTACTTGAGTTCAGCCATACGGTGATGGGACCGTGTGCCGGATTGCTACTGGCTGATCTTGGTGCCGACGTCGTCAAAGTTGAACCACCCGGTGGTGATAAGACCCGCCAGCTTGAGGGTTTTGCCTCCGGTTTTTTTGCCACCTTTAATCGTAACAAGCGCAGTATCGTTATCGACTTAAAGAGTGCTGAGGGTCAGCAACTGATCCATAAGCTGGTATCTGATGTCGATATTGTTCTGGACAACTACGGTCCCGATACGATGGACCGGCTCAATTGTGGCTGGCAGTCACTTAAATCCTGCAATGAAAAGCTGGTGTACCTGTCGTTGAAAGGGTTTCTTGCAGGCCCCTGGCAATCGCGTCCGGCGCTTGATGAAGTTGTGCAGTTTCAAAGTGGTCTGGCTTATATGACGGGACCACCCGGGCAACCGTTGCGTGCCGGTGCATCAGTTATTGACATTCTTGGTGCGGTGTTCGGTGTGACCGGTGTGCTCGCAGCGCTGCGCGAGCGTGATTCGACAGGTCTTGGTCAACGTGTCGACAGTGCTTTGTTTGAGTCAGCTGCCTTTTTGATGGCATCACATATGACCGGTGGTGCGGCCACCGGTGCACAAGTGCCGCCAATGACTGCAAGAAAAGGTGCCTGGGGTATATACGATGTGTTCCATGCTTCAGACGGTACCGCGCTTTTCATCGGGGTGACCAGTGATTCGCAGTGGCAGCGGTTTTGTACTCAATTTGAATTGCATGAACTTCTGGCGGATTCCCGACTGGTTTCAAATACTCAGCGCACAGCAGAACGTGAATGGCTGATACCACAGCTCACTGAGTTTTGTGTGTCACGCAGCTATGAAGAATTACTGGCCGGTTGCAAAGCCGCTGATGTGTCCTGGTCACCTGTTGGTCAGCCTGAAGATTTATGGCACAGTGAGCAACTGTTGAGTACCGGCGGTTTACTTGAAACTGCGTTGAATACGGCCCGTGATACCGTGGCTGCAAGTACACTGGTGCCAGGTGTGCCACTGTCTTTTGGAGATGATCACAAACGACCAACGGTACGCAGGCAGCCGCCTGAAGCGGGGCAGCACAGTCGTGAAGTGCTGGCCGCTGCAAGCTATGAAAGTGATTTTATAGATCAGCTAATTGCCGCCGGTGTCATTGAATAAGCTAAAGTACCGGTGTGCAAAAAAATTACCGTTGAGTAGACTCAGGCTGCAGTAGCAGAGTGGCTCTGGTACGGGAATCTATCCACCACGGTTATTTCCTGCATTCGATCTTCAATCCAGGTTTGCGTTTCGGCCATTAGTTGTTCTGATGTTTTATCTTTGCTGCTTATCGGTTTGCCAATGTGCATAGTGATCTTGCCCGGCCACTTGATAAAGCCCATTCTCGGCCAGAACTCTCCGGCGTTATGTGCAACGGGTAGAATATCTGCGTCTATAGCAATTGCTACTCTTGCACCACCGGAGCGATAGTTCGGGGGTGCGTTGACCGGCATTCTTGTACCTTCTGGAAAAACCACAACATGGGTGCCGTTGGAAATATATTCTTTTGACTGTACGGTCATCTGGTTGATTGCTATGCGGCCGGACTTGCGATCAATCAGGATGAACTTCAGCAGATAGATACACCAGCCGAAGATTGGTATCAGAGTTAAAGACCGCTTCGCAACGAAAGCAAAGTCGCCAAGTATTACAGACAGGTATAACGTCTCAAACGTAGATTGATGCTTGGACATAACAATGCAACCGTAATTCGGGATGTTTTCCAGCCCGTGTACTTTGCAATCGAGGCCACAGAGGTTTTTTAAACCAAAGAGATTTATTTTCGTCCAGACGATAGCGAGTTTTATACCCGACCGGCGTGAAATTAAAGCAGCTATCAGGACCGGTAGCGCCATAACTATAGTGTTTGTCGTCATCCATACCCAGAAAAGTACGCTTTTCAAAAAGAGTAGGGGGCGGTTGTATGTAGTAGTCGTCTGATTCACTTCTTCTAAAGTGTTGCCTGCTTAAACTGATAGTGCAAATGCGTTGAGCTAATGTCAACGGTCGCTATTCAATCATGGCTGCTGTTGTCGGCTTTGATGCCCTTCACCGGTTAGGAGCTTTGTTTGGATCGCTTTTTAGATTTGCCGTCTTTTGAACCTGCGCCTTTCGCTTCCGCTAACTTTTTCGGCTTTCGCTTTTTGGCGGTGAATTTTTTTCCGGGTGACTTCTTACTACTGCCTTTGCCACTTCGTCTGTCGTCAGCGCCAGCATGATGTTTTGAATCGCGATTTTCATCACGACTGGTACGCCTGCCATCATGTCTGCCACTTTTGGTATTTTTTCTGTGGCCACGGGAATCGCTGTTATCACTGCCGGCTCCGCGGTATTCATCGCGCTCTTTTTTAAGTTTTGAAATTTGCAGTTTCTGCCCACAAACCCAGACTTTTTTAAGATCTTTAAAGATAGCCTTCGGCATGCCTTCGGGTAGTTCCACTGTGCTGTATTTGTCGTGAATTTTTACTGTGCCGATGAACTGGCTTTCAAGGCCTGCTTCGTTTGCAATGGCACCGACAATATTGGATGCCTGTACGTCGTGCATCTGACCGACTTCTATACGAAAGCGCTCCATCGGAATTTTCGGTTTATCGTGATTCTGCTTTTCGTGTTGCTTAGGCGGACGATGGTCTGTTTCGTGCCGTGCCGGTCGGTCGTTGTTTCTTTCTTTGGCAGAATTCCGGTCGCGGTTTTTATCCGGCCGGTTGCGATTGCGGTCTGTGCGATCGGATCTCTCGCGTCCGGAGGCGGAGCTACTGTTATGTGTGTGGTCGCGATCTGATCTTCTGCTGCTGACTGGCTGTAGAAACGGTACATCACCTTGTAACAGGTGTGCCAGTGCCGCGGCCATTTGTGCAGGAGTGTGTTCTGCATTGTCTGTAGTGTAGCTCTCTACCAGTGATTGATAGAAAGAGAGGTTTTCATTTTCAATCGTTTGATTAATGCGCAGTTTGAATTTTTCTATACGCTGTTTGTTGATCTCATCAGTGGATGGCATCTCCATTTGATCAATCGATTTACCGGTTGCCCGTTCAATGGTTTGCTTCATGCGTTTTTCACGCGGTGCAACAAACAGTATGGCCTCACCGCTGCGTCCGGCGCGACCGGTACGACCTATACGGTGAATATAGGCTTCTGTGTCGGAGGGAATATCGTAGTTTAAAACGTGACTTACTCGTGCGACATCGAGGCCGCGTGCGGCAACGTCGGTTGCAACAATGATATCGAGCTTGCCTTTTTTCAGTTGATCAACGGTACGCTCGCGTTGCTTTTGTTGAATATCTCCGTTCAATGGGGCAGACGCGTAGCCACGTGCTTCGAGCTTTTCTGAAATTTCTACGGTGCTGGTTTTGGTACGCACAAAGATCAGCATGGCGTCTATTTCTTCCGCCTCCAGTATACGGGTGAGTGCGTCGAGTTTGTTGCGTCCGGTGACTGGCCAGAAGCGTTGCCTTATGGTGTCCGCAGCTCTGGTTTTTACTTCAATCTTGACGATCTCGGGATCATTCAGATAGCGCTCTGCTATACGGGCAATTTGTCGTGGCATGGTTGCAGAGAACAATGCCATCTGGCGTTTTTCCGGCAGTTTTTCCAGCACCCATTCAACGTCTTCAATAAAACCCATGCGCAGCATTTCATCTGCTTCATCGAGTACAAAGGTGCGCAGTTTCTCCAGATTGATATTGCCGCGTCTGATGTGGTCCATAATGCGGCCCGGTGTGCCGACGATGACATGGACGCCACGATCGAGCGCACGAGTTTGCACGCGATAGTCCTGACCACCATATACCGGCAGCACATGAAAACCTTTCATGTGCGAGGCATAGGTTTTAAATGCTTCAGCGACCTGGATGGCGAGCTCACGCGTCGGTGCCAGCACCAACACCTGAGGCGCTCTGTTTTTAAGGTCGATCCGCGAAAGTGTGGGTAAGGCAAAGGCTGCGGTTTTGCCGGTACCGGTTTGAGCCTGACCAAGAACGTCCTGTCCTTTCAGCAGCACAGGAATTGTCTGGGCCTGAATCGGTGACGGCTTTTCGTAGCCGACATCATGCAGCGCTTTTATAATGGGTTCGCCAAGCGCAAGCTGATCAAACGCCGGAGTGTCTTTATTCACAATATGGTTACCGCACAAGTTTCTGTATTTGGGCTGAAATTGGGCCGTGTATGGGACGGGATCGTGCGGAATGCTCGGGCGGCCGCAGGAATTCTGTATTTACTTAAGAGTCAGGGTCTGGCTTTTTCGGAGTTTGCGACTCTTGCCGGGCCAATTGTGCATTATAGGGGTTTGCCCGATCTTTTGTGAGGTATGTTAGTCATCAGCGATATTTAAACCGCGCACTCAGTTTGCTGCGACAATTTAACGAGCTGGAGGCAGTCGACTAGTCAAAGTGCTTCATTTATAACGGAAATTCCTGCAAATTTTCTGTGTGTTACAAGAGCTGAAGTCATAATTAATGATTTTAAAACAGGTGTGTCCCATTAACCGTTTTCTTAGTTGTATAGCTCGCCGAGTAGTCGGCTGTTGCGCCGGGTTGGTGTTCGTTCTGTTGTGGTCGACAGCGACGGTGGCTGAAACAGTGACGGTGAGTATCTCTGATCTGGGCAACGCGCTGGTTGCGAGTCGGGAAGAGCCCGACGCGGTGCGCCGACTATTGCTGGATGAGATTCAGCAAAGACTGGATGAGCTCGATTTGCAACTTGTCGACAATGAGTTGTTACTGCGCGACGAAATAACCAATGAGGTTATCGAAGATGGTTGCACAAATACGGAAATTCTTAACCTCACCACAGACGTGACATTAACGGGTGACACCGGAATCACCATCGGCATTGAATCGCTTTTTGATCCGGTGGAGTTGTCACTCACCGTTGCGGCCAATGTTAATGCCAGCGGACGCGTAAGACAGGTATTCGGCTTTCGCCTCGGGAGTTGTCGGGAAATAGGCAGAGACACCTTTGATGTTGAGGCAATCGGCCCGCTTGATTTGCAACTCGATTTAGCTCTGGCGCTGAATCCTGAATGGATTGGCGACGACACTTTGCGAGTGACGCCAATTATCTCGATCACTGGAGAGTTGCGTGAGTCAAACATTTCAGTCGATGTTGATGACAGTTTGTTGCGAGGCTTGCTTGAGTCCTTCCTGCAGGATGAAGTTGATGAGCTGTTCAGTGCCGAACGTTTGCAGGATGCGCTAATTGACTTACAGCAGAGCTTAAATGAAAGCCTGGGCGATGAGTCATCCGACGGATCACTTGACATAGAACTGCCTCCGTCTGACGACGAACAGATAATGGCGTTGTATGAATTGCTGACACCGCAGGCCAGATTTCCGTTAACTGCAGATTTTCTGCGCACCAATCGTCTGGAAATTATTGCGGCACTTATTTTTGATGATCAGCAGAAGATTGTAGATATTCTCGAGAACGCAGCATTTTGTGAGCTGACGAGTAACCTGCAGGTTTCGTTGCCACTGGACGATGCTTATCAGATTCAGGATGGCAGTTGTGTCGTCGCAGATATGACTCAGGCCGGAACCCGGTTTAGCGATGCTGCGTGTACGGAGTCTTTCAGCTACTTTCCAACGAGCTTTTCAGAGTTTTGTGCAACATCGCTTGATTCCAATCGCTTAGGCAATGCGCAATCAAACAATTTTGAACTTGAGCGCTGGACTCTTTCACCAGGCACCCGATTCGAAGTGGGTGCATTGCCGCTGGCTGGAAAGAAGCAACCTTATGTCCAGCGTACCAATTATAAAAATGCCGTCGGGTCCGGCGGAAATTGTGCACTGGAAATGCGTATCTACAAGGACAACCCGAATAGCGAAAACCTCAAACCTCTAATCGCCTTGCATGGTGGCAGCTGGCAAAATCGTGGTACCGGTTTTCTGGGTGTTGAAACGATGGCGACTCACTTTGTTGATCAGGGTTTTGTTGTATTCGCACCGTTTTACAGACTCATACATGATTCAGATGGTACGCCGGAATGTCACAACGCGACTTTTGATGAACTTCTTGCTGATGTAACAGACGCGTTTGACTGGGTACGGCGAAACAGTGAGTTGTACGGTGCAGTCGGTAAGCCGGTACTGTTCGGGCAGTCTGCCGGGGACATCTTGCCGCTTATCTTTCGTTGCAAAAGCCCGATGAAGTAGAACGTGCAGCACTTTTTTACGCGCCAACTGATTTCACTGACTTTGGCAGTCAGATACTGAGTGGCGAATATACCAATACCACCGGAATCAACAGCATGGTACGTGTTACCGGTATTAGTGTGGAGGAGTTTAGTGTGCTGGATCCGGTGGTTATGGCGAATACCTTTCCAGCCATGGTCGCCGAGCAGCCGGAAAAATTCCCGCCAATGTTCATGTTGCACGGTGAGTCAGACACCTTGCTGCCATCAAGACAGTCTGTGCGTATGTGCAACGGATTGGCCGGTGATGTAGAAGTCGGGCCCGCTCCCTTTGACATCAACACATCGAGTGTTAGCCGAAGTTTTGCCTGTGATGATCGTGGTAGTCAGTTACACCTGATTGCAGAGGGTGAGCATACGCTTGATCTTTGTTTGTCTGATGAGCTTTGTTTTGCGGGGTCACCTGCGAGTGCGGCTGCAACTGCTGATGTTGTTGAGCTTATGCTTGAATGGGCTGGGGCTGATGGTTTGGTTGCTCTTTCTGGTGTGCAGAGTAAAGGGGGTGGGGGTAGTTTTGGGTTTTTGTTCTGGCTTGTCGCTCTGGCTTGTCGTTTTCGCCTTACGAGTAGGCCTGTTTGATCGTTATGTCTTGCATTGATCGTTCTGTCCTGGCATCCATGCCGTGTTTCGAAGCCAGTCCCTGGCAAGCGAAACACGGCATGGATGCCAAGACAGAACGATCAAAACAAGCCTACTTGTCAAGACCAGAGGACAAGCCTACTCGTCAAGACCAGAGGACATGCTAACAAGTAAAGCAAAAGCGGCCAGCGAAAAAAGACCTAGCCAACACTAGCCACCATAACCCCAAGACTAATAAAAACAATCCAAACCCCACGCCACCAACCAATAGGTTCTTTCAAAGCCACCCATGCAATAAGCGTTGTAGCTGCTGCAAAAGTTGAAAAGCCAATGGTAGCGGCAACTCGGCCATCGCCTTCTGAGCCGTATAAAAACGCTGCAAATGCGGCCATCTCGAGAACTCCCTGCAACAACACAAACCATACGATGGTGCCTGTGGGCCATTTGGTGGGTGGAGCTGGACTGGCTGAAGCCGGGTTGTTTTGGGTGCGTTGAACTACTGGTGTAATTAGTAGTGCGAGGCTGCAGGTTATTAACGCGAAAAGTCGGTTCAGATAGAGTGCAGATACGGCACCAAGCTCTGCTGTTGCCTCTTGTGCGAAGAACATTCTGAAAGAAATGGTGAGTGCGGCACCTGTTGCAAGCAGGCTGGTTCTTCTCATCCACTTTTTTGAGTAGTGATGTGGGGAGCTTGTCTCTGATGTGTTTGAGTCTGACTTTGCAGATAACATCACCACGCCAACAAAAACCATTACCACGGCCAATGCCTGATAGTAAGTCCACGGTTCACCGGCAAGCGCATTGAGCAGTACTAAAAATACGGCAAAGCTTGACGCTGCCGGTGAGGCAACTGATACCGGACCATACGCCAGGGCTTTGTATAAAAATAACAGGGCGGCGATATTCAGTGCCCCGCTTAATACTGACACTGTCCATGCGCGCAGATGCCATTCCGGCATGCTGTCTGTGGCGAGCAATACTACGGTTAGCGCGACCGTTGAAATTGCCATGACACAGAAGATCAGCGGCAGCAGCGATACCCGCTGGCTTGTGACACGTGCTGTGCAATCAGAAGCTCCGATCAATAAAGCACCGAGCAGTCCCCACAGCAATCCGGTCATGGTGTGTGGTTACCGGATAGTGAGATATAAACCTTGTGGTGCATGTCAGGTGTAGCCGATCGATGGTGACGGCGCACTGTAACACCGATTGTTAGTCAGTTACTGGCGCTGTGCTGCGAATCTGCGGCATTGATTGTTCTGACTGCAGGCTGAAATGGGTCTGGCAGATAAACGTTCATTGCTGGTAATATATACAGTAAACTATGAATTATGAAAACACACTGGCCCAGAGTAATTGCCCATGCCGATATGGATGCGTTTTATGCGTCGGTTGAGCAGCTTGATGATCCTGCGCTCAGAGGTAAAGAACTTATCGTCGGGCCAAACAGTTTGCGTGGTGTGGTACTTACCGCCAGCTATGAGGCGCGCAGGTTCGGAGTTAAAAGTGCAATGCCAATGGCGGAGGCCATGCGGCGCTGCCCAGGTGCGCTGGTAGTGCCACCGAGGTTTGACCGGTATCAGGAACAGTCGAAAGCTATCATGGCGGCATTTACGGATTTTTCACCGCGTGTTGAAGCAATATCTCTCGATGAAGCGTTTATCGATATGACCGGCGCTGAAGGTATTTTTGGTACACCGGCAGAAATTGCCAGACAGATTCGTGATGCAGTGACAGATGTAACCGGTGGTTTAACCGCGTCGGTCGGAGTGGCGGCAACCAAGTATGTGGCAAAGGTCGCCAGTGATTTTAACAAGCCAAACGGCATAACAGTGGTTACCCCTGATCAAACCGTTGAATGGCTAAATCCGCTTCCGGTTTCCCGTTTGTGGGGTGCCGGACCGAAAACCGTACCGCGTTTTCACAAGTTGGGTTTATTAACTATCGGTGATGTGCGGCGCGCAGATCCCGAGTTTTTGAAACAAAACTTTGGCAAGGGTGCATTGCACTTTCAGGCGCTTGCCAATGGTGAAGATCCGCGTCGAGTTGCCACCAGACGCAAAGCCCGGAGTATGGGGTCAGACAGAACACTTTTGCACGATGTATCCAGCCGTGCAGAGATTGAACAATATCTGAAGCGTTCTGCAGACAGAGTGGGTCGCAGATTACGTGATAAGGGGTTTCGCTGTGGCGGCGTGCGGGTAAAACTTAAAACCAACAAGTTCAAACTGCACAGCCGGCAGAGTCAGCTAACTGAACCCAGTGATTGTGCGGATCATCTGTATAAAGTTGCGGCAAATTTACTGACACAGTTTGAAGAAAATGGCCCTTACCGGTTAGTCGGGCTGGCAGCTTACGATTTGACGCGCATCGATGATCCGCAGCAGATGGATTTGTTTGCAAACAATGCCAAACCTAAAGCACTGGAAAATGCTATTGATGATTGCATTAAAAAGTTTGGTAAAGGTGTTATTGGGCGCGCTGCCGATTTAGACACCACCCGCACAATAGCTGATACAACACCAACCCTCGACTTTATTGATGATATTTCCTGAAGACAACCCGAGGTACAGGAACCTATTGCAATTGCATACTTTTGTCGCAGCGCTTATGGTGTGAGCGACGGTTTAGCACCTCCAGACGGTTGCATCAATAGAACACCCAACGGAATACCCAATGGAACGCCCAGTGGAACGCTATGAGGAAATTTAGTTGAAGCCAAATAAATTAAAACAAAAGTGGGCCGCTGGTGAGCCTGCACTTAACGCATGGCTTACGATCGGTAACGGTTTTACTGCCGAAGTGGTAGCGGCACAAGGCTTTGACAGTATCGTGCTTGATGGTCAGCACGGTGTAATGGATTACAACGATATACTTTCTATTCTGCAGTCGACGCTTGCCTATGGCGTTACGGCACTCGTTCGTGTTCCCTGGTTAGAGCCCGGTGCGATCATGCGGGCGATGGATGCCGGTGCTGAAGGTATTATCTGCCCGATGGTGAATAATCGACAGCAGGCCGAAGAGCTTGTCTCCTATATGAGGTACCCGCCGTTGGGTAATCGCAGCTTTGGGCCTACCCGCATTGGTGTGTCTGCAGGTAGTGATTATGCTGCCAACGCCAACGATCAGGTTCTGTGTATAGCGATGATCGAGACTGCCGAGGCAATGAAAAATCTTGATGAGATTGTCAGTACACCAGGTATCGATGGCATCTATGTGGGGCCTGCCGATCTGACACTTGGTATTACCAACGGCAGGCTGGCGCCCGGTGCTGACTATGAAGATGAAGAAATTGTGGAAGCGATTAAAAAAATTCTGGCGGCTTGTAAGGCCGCCAAAATTTACGCCTGTCTGCATTGTGGTAGTGCCGACTACGCTGCCAAAGCATTTGGCTGGGGTTTTAATCTCTGCACGCTTAACAGCGATGCCAGATATCTTGCGTTGGCTGCCGGTGAGAGTGTCAGGCGAACCCGAGAGTTACTCGGGTTGTCTGGTGGCGGATCACACGGCAGCGGTTATTGATTAGTTGATATTTTGCGGGTTATAAAATTAGTATACGGTTTGTATAGAAGATTGTGTCAGTCTTTTGGCTGAAGTTCTATTCGGCGTTTATGGCGACGACGGTTGATGGTATGCACCTTGTTAAATAATGGTTTTTTCTTAGGCGAGGCAGGTACTGGTGCAACTAAATCATCTATGAACATCGGTATAGCCTGACGATGGATTCCCAGTTCATGAAGCTCTCTATCAGTTAATTCGCGCAAATCAGCGACCAGTTGATTTTTTTGTTTGCTGCTATTGGTGTTGCGTCGGGTAATAGTTGTATTCATTTTATTTAGTTCTCTTACTCTTTATAACGTGGGCTCTATTAACAAGTATCTATGCATTTCTGGCTTGCAGCTGTTTGGCTGCAGCGTTTTGCATGATTTGTTGACCACAGTTTCCGGTTGTAGTTATCCCGGAATTCTCACAAAATTTATACGTTAATTCGTCAATTAACCTTACAACGGTAACGGTGTGCAATCTGTCCCAATTTAGGGCAGTGTGAGTTGGAAATTAGCGGTGAGTGAGTAGTCCGCAAACCAGGATGGCTGCTCTTGGTAATAGCCTTACAGTTGCTTGAGCTTTAGAGTTGAATTATCGAGTAGAACCTTCGAGTGATGTATGGGTCGGATTCCACATGAATATTATGAAAATAGACCGACTGTTATATAGGAGCGTCAGATCGACAGCGGTATTTTTTCTTGCCTGTCTGCTGTCTTCCTGTGGCTCAAGTACGAATAAGTCGATAAAAATTGCTGAAACATCTGTGCCAGATGGCGCAGCAGTGTTTAAGGTTCCTGGATCGGATGCTGAATCTGTCAGTCCGGTTGCCGGTAAAGCGATTGCTGCCAAACCGGTTGCCGTAGGTTTGGATGCTGGTGATCTGCTGCCTGTGGTATTTGAAACCCAAACGTCACTGAATCTTGACTATGCGCGTGCCAGTGTTGAACTGATCAGGCGAATGAATGCCGCGTTTAGATTGCCTGCTGATATTGATGTTGTATTCGCAGACTGCGGAATTGCCAATGCTTTTTATGTTCCGGTCCAGCCTGCGCCAACAATTGATATGCCGGAAGAGATGGAGCAATTTGAAGGAATTGTCACCAGTGCTGGTGGTGCTGTGTTTATGTGTCATGAATTGACGGAGCAGTTTGCCAATTTCTTTAGCGATAAAGATCAGGCGATCAGCACCAGTATATTTGTTCTTATGCACGAGATCGGGCATGCTCTGGTTAATCAATTGCAACTTCCGGTGCTTGGCATCGAAGAATCTTATGTAGACGGTATGGCATCTGTGTTTCTTGGTGAGGCGGGTTTGTCAGCGGGGTCCGTGTTGGCAGGGTGGTTTTTTGGAACCCAGCCTGACACTCCGTTTTTCGCATTGCACAGAGCAGGTCCACAGCGCCTGGGGGACTTAGCCTGCTGGAGTGTCGGCTCAGATAAATCACTGATCGAAGATCCGACAATTGGCAGAATCTCACGTCAGCTGATGAGCACCGGCAGAAACTGTGCGGTCGAATATCAACAGCAGCGTGAGGGGTTCAGGGCCATACTCGGGCCGTACATGCGTGGGGAAATAGCGGATTTTTTTGGTTGAAACTTTCGGAACCCGATTGACGGATCGGTTTGCAATGAAAGTTGTGCTGCGTGTTAATCCAGGGTTGTTAACCCAGTAACGTTAACCAGTAACATTAAACCAGGGGTCTTCAAGTCCGGGTCTTCAACTCAGGGTCAGCAATTGATCAATTTCCCGGTTTATAGAATCCTTGTGGCGCAACTGATTAAAAAGCACCTCTGCGGTAGTACCGTTTATTAATCCAACAATGCTGCCCAACACAGCTCCCCGATGTGCGTTTTCACCTCCTGAATTTGTATTGGCTATAAGAGCGGCCGTTACATCAGATTGGTATTTAGCGGCCAGATATAACATGCAAGGCCACGAGTCAGTGATGTAACAGGCGCTTGAATAATGACCGCCGATGACATGAAGATCACTGGCCGCTTTTTTTACTAACTGTTCAAGGTTAGCTTTCGGGTTAGTTTTCGGAATCGATTTACCGGCTTTGATGAGCAGAGGCATCGGGTCCTGATCATCCGGTCTGGTTAGTAGTTCCTGTATTAGCACCACTAAAGAGTCACACACTCTGGCGAGTGAATCATCCGGGTGGGTTAATAATAAATGTTGTTTGCAAATGTTCTGCACAGTGCTCAGATTCTGATTTTGAATCAGCTTGTGTAGCGCGAGAGGGATAACCGTTACCAGACCACCAATGGATGGTGTGTCATGGGTGACTGCCCCACACTTGTCTGGTGCGTTACCGGCTTGAAGATTTGCAAAGTATCCTCTGTGGTAAGACTCGGCGTACGTGTCCGGATGCTGCGGCTGGTCGCTGGTCATGAAGTCGATGTAGTCGTTCAGAAAATTGTTTTGTGTGTAGTCACCGTTAGCTGTGATACAGCGCATTAGCAGTCTGGCGCACCAGGCGTTTAAAGTGTTTTCTCCTGATGGCATGCCCTGATGATAATGCTGATTGGCAATGCCCCAGTACTGTCGCTTGTCTTTGAGAATGACATCACCAACGATTTCGGTGCCCTGTTGGTTACCCTGTTTGCCTCTGCCTCCCGCAGACGTTGAGTGCAGCGACATGATAGACGATGGGTGAAATGCCGGGGCGGCTTCCATTTTTTGAATACCACCGGGAAATGCCTGTTGGATATCCAGTGGGTTGTAGTACCAGTGGACTGGCATTGACAGAGCGTCACCGACGAAAAAAGTTTGTAGTGCTGCGCGTGCTCTTTTTAAATGTCTTTCGGTAATACGCTGTGCGGCGTCCATTGGTTATTTGATTCCGGGATAAGTTTGTGAAGAAGTATGAATTGACGACAGTGTTTCGCTCAACAGGTTAAGGAATTCTGCTGCAAGTCGCTGATAAAACTATGGTACTACTTTTGAGTTAATGATTTTTTTCATCTTTACAACGGCTCAGTGCTTTGCAGTGTCGGGTATCCGGCCTATAGTGCAGTCTGTGGCCGGTTGGTTTTGTGTGATGTCAAATCGGACGAAGAATTAAGGTTTTATTGTTATGTGTATAAGAATTCAACGTACAGTCGCTGCGGCAGTTGTGGCAGCAGGTATCTCGTTAGTCTACGGTTGTGATTCTGGTAGCTTGCCGCTTGCGGTTATTTCTGATGCTGACCCGGCCAGCGAGGAAACTGAGTCTGCAGGTACTGACATCAGCGGTGACACTTCGCCCGATACGGGAACTGAAGCCGGGAGCGATACCGAGTCTGATGCAAGTGGTGATACTGACATTGGTGATATAGATGACTCCGCTGGAAGTGATTCTGAAGACACCGCCAGCGAAGCTATTACCGACAGCGAAACAAGTACAGATAATGAAGCCGGTAGCGTTGACGAAGCCATTACCGACAGCGAAACAAGTACAGGTAACGAAGCCGGTAGCGTTGACGAAGCCATTATCGACAGCGAAACAAGTACAGATAATGAAGCCGGTAGTGTTGATGAAGCCATTACCGACAACGAAGCGAGCACCGATAGCGAAACAGGCGGTGATACTGGCGGTGATACTGGTGCACCTGTAGCCGCATTCGAAGCTGAGTATCGTGCAACGTTTGTTGCTACCTGGAGTGCCGATACCCATCCAATAAATTTTCCGGGCAATCCACACTTTTCTCCATTGACTGGTGCGGTACACAGTGAGCAATCTGTGTTTTGGGAGATGGGACAAAACGCGACTGACGGCATAGAGCTGATGGCAGAGACCGGTGCAACCTCGATCTTACTCACTGAAGTACAGTCGGTGGTCGATGAAGGACGTGCACTGTCTTCAATTGAAGGAGGTGGTGTTGGAGAGTCTCCCGGCTCGACATCGGTGGAATTCACCGTAAACCGTGACTATCCACTAGTGACACTGGTCTCAATGCTTGCACCCAGTCCTGACTGGTTTATCGGTGTGAACAGTTTGCAGATGATCGATGAGAATGGTGACTTTCGACCGTTGATCACAATAGATTTGAATCTCTATGATTCCGGCACAGATGGTGGTACTCGCTATACTTCTGCCGATGCGGATATACCTCGATCGCCAATTGATCTGGTCAATTCGTTTCCGCTGGATTCTGATTTTCAAGGCGGCCAGCCTTTTGTTGGTCAGCTGACGCTTGAACTGATTCAATAGCCAGTATTTAAAAAAACGCTAAATAATTGCAATGAAGGCGGTCACTCCCCACAGGGGATGGCCGCCTTTTTTTATGTGGCTACCTGCTTCCTGAAAATCTGACTGAAAATATACAAGCCATTGGTTCAGTTGGTAAACTGGGTTCCAGTAGTTTGCAACCGACAGCGCAATTAATACCGATGATCAATCTTGGCAATAAAAACCGACTGCGAGTCAGCAGGGTCGGTGCTTACGATGTGTATCTTGATGGTGGTGACTCAGGTGAGGTGCTTTTGCTGAATGAAGCCAGTGTGAATGGATCCAGTGTTGATGGTGCTGCGAAAGCCAGTATCAAAGAGGGAGAAGAGCTGGAGGTATTTGTTTATATCGATGTTGATGACACGCTGATGGCAACCACCACAATACCGTGCGTTACAGCAGGGGAGTGTGCCGCTATGAGCGTGGTTGCATTAACCCACAATGGCGCTTTCCTGGACTGGGGGCTTCGGTCTGATTTATTTGTACCGCGCTCTGAGCAATTGGGTGAGATGTCAGTTGGTAGCCGTTGTGTTGCCTACGCCATGCTGGATAAAACCAGCGACCGGATGATCGCAAGTACACGTTTGTATAAATATCTACAGGACGAAAACCCTGGTGCGTTTAAGCCGAATCAGCGAGTTGACTTACTGGTGTGCCAGCAAACAGACCTTGGGTATAAAGCGGTGATTAATGGTACTCATCTCGGTATATTGTATCGGAATGAGGTGTTTACTGATCTTGCTGTTGGTGACTCGTGCGACGGTTACATCAAACCATTGCGCGAAGACAATAAAATTGATTTGATTTTGCAAACGCCGAGTATCAGTGCGCGGTCTGAGATCGAAATTAAAATTCTTAACTATTTAAAGAAGCACGGTGGTGAATCCACCATTACGGATAAAAGCCCGCCTGAAGAAATTTATAGTACTTTTGGTATCAGCAAGAAGGCCTACAAGAGTGCAATCGGTGGCTTGTACAAAAACAGGCTGATATTGCTGAGCAAAGAAAAAATTTCTCTGGTTAGTTAACTGCCAAAACTAAAGGCTGAATTATGAGTGAGCGTCCGATTGTCTCTGTTGAATGGCTGCAATCCAATTTATCAGAGAGCAGCATAAGTGTGGTTGACGGATCGTGGCATCTGCCACCCGAGCAGCGCAATGCACACGACGAGTATTTGCAAAAACATATACCGGGTGCAGTTTTTTTTGATATTGACAAAATTTGTACGCCGGGTGACTTGCCGCACATGATGCCTGGTGCTGCATCTTTTTCAGAATCGGTCGGTAAGCTCGGGATTGCAAAAAACAACACGGTAGTAGTCTATGACACCAAAGGTTTGTTTTCGGCAGCGCGTGTCTGGTGGATGTTTACCGTTTTTGGCTATAGTGATGTCAAAATTCTGGACGGTGGTCTGCCGGCATGGATTGACGCAGGCTTTACACTTGAAAGTGGTGAGGTGCCTGTTAAACCGGTTGATGTAGAAGCATCTGTCACTGATGGTTCTGTTGCAGATGCTGCACAGGTGTTTGAGGCATCAGAATCAGGCAATGTTCAAATTCTCGATGCGCGCTCTCAGCAACGCTTTGACGGTTTGGCACCAGAACCTCGGGCCGGATTGCGTGGTGGCCACATACCCGGCAGTATCTGTCTGCCTTTCACTGAACTGCTCGACAATGGAAAGCTTAAATCGCAGGTGCAACTGCGTGAGGTATTTAGTGCGCACGGCGTTGCGGACTCAGCACCGGTCTTTACTACCTGTGGGTCCGGTGTAACTGCAGCCATTCTGACACTGGGCTTGCACTGTATCGGTCGCAATGACGTCGCTTTGTACGATGGCTCATGGACTGAATGGGGTGGTCGTGACGAGCTGCCCGTATCCAGCAGTGCCGTCTGACGGACAACGTTTGCTATGCGTTCGCCGGCCGTCTCAGATGTTACTGATATGTTTACCACGGTTATCAGACTAATAAAATTTCCTTACGTGTGGCTGCGTTATGGGTCGCCGATAAAAGCAGACGAGACGGTTGTGCTTTTTCCGCAGTCTGCATCCGTGACTCCTCCAGTTGATGAAACTAACTCTGACAATGCTGCACGAAGGCAATGGACCGTTCCGGTTCATGCCTGGGTTGTGGAAAAAGAAGATGGTGCTCTATCGCGACTGCTTGGCAGACATTCTTTATTGTCGCTGCTGGATCTGCTTGGCGTTGTCAGCCGCCGCACCATAACGCCGGTATTTGAAAACCGATTGAGTTGGTTCATGGCGGACCGCGAAGTTAACAAAAAAATTAGTGTGGTGGTGGGAGGGGAGAAATTCCTTTCACCGCGCTCGGGTCGAAGCGGACACATTCGGTTTAGTGTTCCGTATTTCGGTGATGCACCTGATGGCAGTGTGCTTAAGTGTGAGCTCACTGATTTTGCAAGTGGTGCCACCACTGTTCATGGGCAGGTGCAGTTAGTTCCTGAAAAGGGAGTATCGGTAATATCCGACATTGACGACACGATTAAAATTAGCCAGGTGACGAACAAGCGTGAGTTGGTACGAGGATTGTTTTTTGATGACTATCATCCAACGCCGGGTATGCCGGAGTTTTATCAACAACTGTCACTTGCCGGCGCATGTTTTCATTATGTTTCTGCGTCCCCGTGGCAGTTATATCCAAGCCTTGCGCCATTTCTTGACAAGTATTTTCCGTTTGGCTGTTTGTCACAACGCCATTTCTATGTGGGTGATAAAAGCTTTGTGCGTTTTTTCAGAAGTTCGGTTAAATATAAAACCGATACAGTTAGCAGCCTGATTGAGCGCTACCCGCAACGAAAGTTTATATTGATTGGAGATAGTGGTGAGAATGATCCGGAAGTGTATTTGGATATTGCTGGAAAATACCAGCAGCAGGTAACCGGTATATTTATTCGTGAGGTTTATGACGGTGTAGAACTTGAAAATGCTCAGCATGAAGAACGCTGGGTGCAAATAAAATCTAAACTGGCGTCGCAACAACGTTTTAATGTAATTCATGACCCTGCAGAACTTGGTGATCTCTCCAGCTGGCTTAGCCACATGCAACAACACGAGATCAGCTGCAACAATAAAGTTTAAGAGTGACTCAATATGAGTGAGCGGTTTTCAGTGAGGTCGCGCATCCATAGTATGCGGTTTGCGTGTAACGGATTAAAAATTCTCTGGCGCGAGCAACACAACGCACGAGTTCATCTTTGTGCAACTATTGCAGTGGTTGTAGCGGGATTGCTGTTGAAATTGTCTGCAATACAGTGGGTGATATTGTTGCTGCTTATAGCGATTGTATGGATAGCCGAAGCACTGAACTCTGCAGTCGAGTATTTATGTGACCGGGTTACAACAGAGCAGGACCCACTGATTGCCAAAGCCAAGGATGTTGCGGCAGCTGGGGTGCTGCTCGCGTCTGTCATTGCAGCTGCAGGTGGAATGATCTTGTTTGGGTCTGTAGTGTTTTCTTAAGTAAGCCAGGGTTTGACAGCAACTCTGCATGAACTAGCGGTAGTTTATGCAGCAAACTAACTAATACTTATACTCTGTTATAAGTAACAGAAGTAGCGCAACCTGCATTACCGAACTGAGCAACGCCAAAAGTGAGAAATCCGGTTTGATCTGCCAGAGAACCATTAAGGATCACGGTGACAGCACCGTTGTTAATTGACGAGTCTGAAGTACCAGATGCCCTGGCTATTGCTTCAATTGGAACTTCAAGACGAAAAATACCAGCGCCATCGACAAAGCCTTTGCCTTCGTCGTTGCCGATGTCTAAGGATGCCTGGCCATTTGAAACGTTGATAGGCCCGAATTTTTTATCCTGTTGGTCGGTGCAGGTTAACCTCCAGGTGCCAACGCGTTGCGTTGACGCTGTGCTTACTCCAACAGCTACCCACTGACCGTCGTAGGTACCACTGGTGTCTTTATTTTCTTCACTTACGGATCGTAAGCCAGCGGGGGCACAGCCTGAGAGGATAGAAGCGGAAACAGCGAGAGTAATGAGCGTTTTGAAGATGCTTTGGCGAACCGAGATATTTTTAAGCACCTGATGCTCCTGCTGATAATTGTAGTGCGATACCCGACTCAACGAATGGGGCTGCTGTAATTCCTGCGAAGCGGAGACTATCGCGTCCTGACAGAAAAGTAAACTGTCGATAGTGTAAGGTCCGAGGAGTTGGTCTTTGCATCAATTTTGCCTGCGGAACGCGCAGCGCAGCTTTGGCAATTGTCACCGGGGCTTTTAGCGCATTTAGTACTATAAAAAGCCTTATTTTTTCACTTAAGCACCTGGGAGCGAAGTTCGTAACGTATTCGGTGCAAGGTGCTTATCTTCGGCTTACTCAGTTACTTCCGGATACAAATATTTTTAAGATTTTGTTAGAAACGCAATAAGATTTGGAGTTATAATCGGGCGATCCGGCGGAGTCGTAGCGTCGGTATTTTCTTTTAATTGTATTGCTAATTATTGAGGATGTTTCATGAAATTAACATTAACCGCGAGCCTTATCGCTGCCTCGCTAGTACTGGGGGCCTGTTCCTCAGATGACGATGATGATGGCGACGCAGGAGTTATAAATACGCCGACTGACGCTGGTGGCGACGGCGATGCTGGCGGTGATGGCGATGGCGATGGCGATGGCGGTGATGGCGACGGTGGTGCTGGTGGTGATGGTGATGCTGGCGGTGACGGCGATTCAGGTGGTGACGGTGATGCAGGCGGTGATTCTGGCGCAGGCGGGAATGAAAGTTTCCAGGTGACGTTTACCAATCTCAGTGGTCAGCTTATGACCCCGCCGGTCGTCGCGATACACGATCCATCGGTGCACCTGTTTGTTGTAGGTGAGACTGCATCTGATGCAGTTCAGGCGATCGCAGAAATGGGCAACAATGAACCGTTGGTTACTTTTGCAACAGATCCGGCAAACGCAGCAGTTATCAGTGCCGCGGGAGTTGCGGGCGATGGTCCATTTGGAGGAGGTCCCAACAATGCGGTGACCACAACCCTTACGACTGATCAGCCAGATCATGTGTTCAGTGCGGTCAACATGGTTATTTGTACGAATGACGGCATAGCCGGCTTCGACTCAATTTCCCTGCCGACAGGCACCGATCCGCTAACACTGGTTGCTATGGTCTATGACGCTGGAACTCGAATTAACCAGCCTGACAGTGAGTCATTTTTCCCACCACCATGTCGTACTGGTGATGTAGTTGAAGCACCACTGGAAGACCCGCGTCAGCCTATCGCTGGCCATCCTGGTCAATCTGGTCTTGTTGTACCAACCGAAGGACCTGCTGCAGGAGCAGATTTTGATATAGCTCCTTTCCAGCAAATACTTGAGGTTGAAATCGTAAGAAACTAAGGCACCACAGCCATTCTGTAAGGCTGCAGGGCCAGCAATCCGGAAGGATTGCTGGCCCTTTTTTTTTGGAGCAGTCAGTGCGATCTTCTCTACGCGTTCGGCCCGGTAACGGTTAAAGAAAAACAATACCCGGCCGTCTGTCCTGTTTTTGCATTACTCAGGACTCATCCCGTTGAGAAACTTAAACGCCTCACTTTGAGTTGACAGCATTAATGTTGTGTTGTTTTGAATTACTGACTTATACATATCCATGGTTTTCTGGAATTCATAGAAGTCTCGGGATTCATCGCTTGAGTCGTAGGCGTCTGCGTATATCTCGGTAGCTTTTGCGTCTGCAGCGCCGCGAATTTCTTCAACTTCTTTATAAGCCTCGGAGCGAACTTTGTTTAAGTCACGTTCTCGTAAGCCATTAATGCGTGCGGCTTCACCGTTACCTTCTGATCTGAATCTTTCTGCGATTTGTCGGCGTTCACTGACCATGCGTTCATAGATTTTTGGTCTGACGCTTTCATTGTAGTTGATTCGCTTAAAGCGAATATCCAGTAACTCGATACCAAAGACTTCTACTTTTTTGGCAGCAGCGGTGAAGATTTCTCTCTCTACCAGGGTTCTGCCTTTGCGAATGGGTACAAGGCTGCCCAGGGTCGCAAGGTCTTCTTCAGAAATTGATGCATCGCGAACCGGTGTGCGATCTTTAGTGGTGCGGATGATTTCGATTAGTTCGTGCTTTGCAACAGCGTTACGTGTTTCACTGCCGAGGATATCGTCGAGTCTTGATTGGGCACTGCGCTCGTCACGCAGTCGCAGGAAGTATTGCAGTGGATCAGTGATACGCCAGCGTGCGAACAGATCGACGGCAATGTAGAGCTTGTCTTTGGTTGGCATGTTACTCGGGTTGCCATCCCATTCAAGAATGCGTTTTTCAATCGGGTTAACCTGTTGAATAAACGGTATCTTCATTTTCAATCCAGCTTCCTTAACCGGGTTGCCGACCGGTTTTCCAAACTGGGTGATGATGACCTGTTCCGTTTCTTTAACCTGATAAAACGAGTTGGTTAAAAGTAAAAGTACGCCAATAACAATGATTGCAAGTAGTGGTCTCATTTGATCACCTCCTTTTGGCTGGTGAGGTTAATCAGTGGCAGTATCTGTTGTGAGTTTTCATCGACAATAATTTTTGATTCGAGGTCGGGCAGTACTTCCTGCAGCGTCTCTATATAAATTCTGCGGCGTGTGACTTCCGGTGCCTTTTTATACTCTTCAAATACTGCGGTGAAACGCGAGGCATCACCTTCCGCTTCGTTTATGCGTTTGAGCCGGTAGCCGTCAGCAGCTCTGATGCGCTGGTCTTTTTCACCTTCTGCGAGCGGGATGACTTTGTTGTACTCCCGGCGGGCGGCGTTAATCAGGCTTTCTTTTTCCTGCTGTGCCTGGTTTACTTCATTGAATGATTCCTGCACCGGTTGTGGCGGGTTAATATTTTTAAGCTGTACCTGATCAATACTGACTCCGATGCCGTATTTTTCGGTCAGGTCCTGCATTTTGATCAGGGCTTCGTCTTCTATTTCCTGTCGGCCAATAGTAATGACTTCATCGACAGTGCGGTCTCCGACAACAGCCCGCATTACAGACTCCGAAAGATCGCGCAGTGTTTCAGACGGGTTGCGCACATCGAACAGATACTTTCTCGGTTCTTCTATTCGGTATTGAATGACCCATTCAACCAGAGCAGCGTTTAGATCACCGGTGACCATCTGTTTTTGTTCAGGCAATGTTTGAACGCGGGCCTGACTGGGGTTGGTCGCTCCCTGAGTGGCAAAGCCGAATTCCTGTTTTAACTGGCGTTTCACCGGCACGATGGTGACACCGTCAACACCCCACGGAAGCTTCCAGTGCAGGCCGGCTGGCTGCTCACTGCTGTAGGCTCCAAAGCGTGTGACCACACCAATTGAGTCACTGGGTACTGTGTAGAGTCCGGTTTTAAGTAGCAGGCCGATAGCAATCAGAGCGAGCAAGCCAAAAAAACCAAACATGCCACCCGGCAATTTAGGCAGACCGCCACCCCGGCCACCGCCACCGGAGCCGAATTTGTTTTTGTTGTTTTGTCCCCAGGGGTTCTTTTTATCCGGATCGATATTTGGATCGATGCCCAGCTTGTCGAGATCAATTACCGTCATTGGCCTGTTCCTGTTTGTTATCTCTGTATTCTAGTCTTCATTAGTGATTACCGGGGGATAACTGTTGCGATAATAAGGGTGTCACCCTGAATGTGATTGACCCTGCTTATTGTGCAGCGATACACGGTGCATTGGTTGACTCAACGTGACCTGCGGGCTACACTTTTCGGCTTTGCTCGGTAAAATGGGCGCGAATCTCAAGGATCAATCATGTTCGCTGTAATCAAGACCGGTGGCAAACAATATCGGGTCAGCCAGGGCGATAAACTGCGTGTTGAATCGCTCGACGCAGAAGAAGGTGATGCGGTGAGCCTGGATCAGGTCATGATGGTAGGCGAAGGTGACAAGGTGACAGTTGGTGAACCGTTGATTTCAGGTGCCTCTGTCAATGCCAGGGTTATTACTCACGGTCGTGGTAAAAAAGTAGATATCGTAAAGTTCCGTCGCCGCAAGCACTATCGTCGTCAGATGGGTCACAGACAGAATTACACGGAATTGGAAATCACCAGCATTCAGGGCTAGTTTTCGGGGCTGGTTTTTCGGGCAGATTTTCCGGGTTAGTTTTCACAGCTAATTGTTCGACGACACTTCCGGCTTGATACCCCGACTATTGAGGTCGGCGCAGTAACAGGCCCGCAACCAGCACACCGTAAACGCAGGTCAAAGCCAGTGGCAGTCCCTGGCTTGTTGAAAGCGTCATCGACCAACCGCCACCGATTGAACCGAACAGCGCACCCAGGCCCCACATTGCACCGAACGCTGCAGTACCGTTGACCAACTCCTGGCCGTCAAAGCGATCACCCAGTGATTTAAGCGACACGGTGTATACCCCGTAGCCTGCAGCACCGGCGACCACCAGCACCGGCCACAGCAGCCAGCTGCTAACTACCCACGGTATGGTGATTGTCAGTAGTGCGGTGATTGCTGCGCAACAGGTCAGCACGGTTCGCGCGTCATAAATATCGGCAAGCCAGCCGATCGGGTATTGCAGAAAGATATTGCCAATAATCAGAGCTGACAACGCAAAAGCCGCAGCACTTTGGCTCAGGCCGTTTTCGACTCCGTACACAGGCAGCAGTGCCAGTGTGGCTGCATCGAAAACTGAAAAGCAAGCCACGGCAGCAATTAACATTGGCGCTTTAGGCAGGAAAGATAAAATACTGGTGCTTTGCGTTTCTTCCGGATTGAGCTGATCGTCTGATTCGTCAACGGCATCATCAATCAGAGAGATCGGTATAACACCTGCCACAATGCAGGCAGCGCCAATGATAAACGGCAGCCAGCCATCAGTGCCGATCCAGCCGATCAGTGCCGGGCCTGCGCCAAAGCTTGCCGAGAGTACGCTGGCGTAAATTGCAACTATTTTGCCTCTGTGTTTTCTGGACGAAGATCCCACGATCCACGCTTCACTGAGCACAAACAGAGTTGCGATCGACATGCCCTGGAAAAGGCGAATAAAAAACCAGGCACCGAGATTATCGAATAACTTGTAGCCAAGAATAAAGATGCCGGTGGTGGCGGCCGCCAGCATGGCAACTCGCTTTGCACCCAGTTTTTTAGAAAATGAAGGTATAAAAGGTGAAAAAATCAGGATGCCAAGCGGCATCATGGCGCTGTTGAGCCCAATCATATCCGCGTTGACGCCACGTTCTTCCAATATTAATGAAAGCAGTGGGTAGGTCATGCCGAATGCCAGACCGAACACGGTTATGGCAGAGCAGGCGGCGACCAGAGTACGAAGATTGGACGTGCTCAGCGGAATTTACCTTATTTGTCGGTTGTCTAACGCGAGCTTGAACGCGCGCGGGACGATTGTACAGTCGGAAAAGTGACTCCGGTTCAGGTAAATGTCTGTGTTTGTAATTGTCTTGCGCCGACAATGCCGGTCGCCTGAGCCGGTTGTTACCGGACTCAACTATTTGTTTGGTCCCGCACAGTAATTCAGCGCTCTTCCGTTAGACAGTTCATGGGTGATTCAGTAAAATAAACGGAGAATATTTAGCACGTCCGTTTGTGCCCATCATCCCTTAAACTTATCGAGAAAAGCCCTTGCGTAGAGACGCAATTCTTGCGCTCGCTGACGGAACACTGTTCCGCGGCAGTGCCATTGGTTCAGAGTGTCTGGGTATTGGGGAAGTTGTCTTCAATACCGCAATGACCGGCTACCAGGAAATTCTTACTGATCCTTCCTACTCGAAGCAGATCGTTACACTGACAGCAACTCATATTGGCAATACCGGAGTCAACGAGGAAGACTGTGAATCAGATGGGGTTCACGCAGCGGGGTTGGTTATTCGTGATCTGCCATTGCTGCACAGCAGCTTTCGCAGTGAGCAATCGCTGGATGACTATTTAAAAGCCAACAATATCGCAGCGATAGCCGATATCGATACTCGCAAGCTGACGCGCTTGTTGCGAACTCATGGTGCGCAGTCCGGATGCATTGACGCGTCAGCTGCCCCGAACGCTGACAACGCTATTGCAAAAGCGCGTGAATTCGAAGGCCTTCTCGGGCTTGATCTTGCCAAAGAAGTGAGTGTTAAAAAGTCTTATGACTGGCAGCAGGGAACATGGCGTTTGGGCCAGGACGACTACGCCATTCCCGGCGCTACTCCCAACTCGAGAAAAACACCAGCCGGTAATCGATGCCGTGTCGTGGCCTTTGATTTTGGCATCAAGCGAAACATCTTAAGACTTCTGACGGAACACGGCTGTAGTGTCACCGTGGTGCCGGCACAAACTTCTGCCGCAGACGTAATTGCCATGCAGCCGGATGGCGTTTTTTTGTCTAACGGACCGGGTGATCCCGAGCCCTGTGGTTATGCCATTGTGGCAATAACAGAAATCCTGAAGCAGAAAATACCGGTGTTTGGTATTTGTCTGGGGCATCAATTGCTGGCTCTTGCCAGTGGTGCTGCAACGATGAAAATGAAGTTCGGCCATCACGGTGCCAACCATCCGGTCTTGGATCTTGCGACTGGTCGGGTAATGATATCGAGCCAGAACCATGGCTTTGCAGTTGATGAACAAACGCTGCCGCAGCATTTGGTTGCCACTCACCGATCACTGTTCGACAACACTTTACAGGGTATTAAAAGAACCGACACACCGGCTTTTAGCTTTCAGGGTCACCCTGAAGCGAGTCCCGGCCCACATGATGTCGGTCATCTCTTTTCAGCTTTTACCGACCTGATGAAACAGCATGCCTCGTCGTAGTGATATAGAAAGTATTTTGATCATCGGTGCCGGTCCTATTGTAATAGGGCAGGCTTGCGAGTTTGACTATTCCGGTGCGCAGGCGTGTAAAGCACTGCGGGAAGAAGGCTACCGCGTCGTGCTGGTTAACTCTAACCCCGCCACCATCATGACGGATCCCGCCACAGCAGACGCAATCTATATAGAACCGGTCGACTGGCGTGTTGTGGAAAAAATAATAGAGCGCGAAAAACCAGATGCCATCCTGCCAACGATGGGTGGCCAGACGGGTCTTAACTGTGCGCTTGATCTCTTTCATAACGGTGTGCTCGACAAATATAACGTTGAGCTGATTGGTGCAAAACCTGCGGCAATTGATCTTGCAGAGGACCGTGACAAGTTCCGTCACGCAATGACAGAAATTGGTCTCGCAACCCCGGAAGCTCGCATAGCACACTCTATGGATGAGGCTTATGCAGGGCTTAAAGATATTGGTTTCCCGACTATCATCAGGCCGTCGTTCACCATGGGTGGCAGCGGTGGTGGTATTGCCTATAACCGCGATGAATTTACCGAGATTTGTCAGCGAGGTCTTGATCTTTCTCCCACCACTGAAATTCTGCTTGAAGAGTCAGTGCTTGGCTGGAAAGAGTATGAGATGGAAGTGGTACGTGATTCTGCAGATAACTGCATTATTGTCTGCTCTATTGAAAACCTTGACCCAATGGGTGTGCATACCGGTGACTCAATAACGGTGGCACCTGCACAAACGCTAACAGATAAGGAGCTGCAGATTATGCGCAACGCATCAATAGATGTGCTGCGCAAAATCGGTGTTGATACCGGTGGTTCCAATGTACAGTTTGCGGTAAACCCTGCAGACGGCAAGTTGATTGTGATCGAAATGAACCCGCGGGTATCGCGATCATCTGCACTGGCTTCCAAAGCAACCGGGTTTCCAATTGCGAGAGTTGCTGCAAAGCTTGCCGTCGGTTTTACACTGGATGAATTGCGCAACGATATTACCGGTGGCGCGACACCGGCATCATTTGAGCCTGCGATCGACTATGTCGTTACTAAAATTCCGCGCTTCACTTTTGAAAAATTTCCAAGTGCTGATCCACTATTAACGACGCAAATGAAGTCTGTCGGCGAGGTGATGGCGATTGGTCGCAATCAACAGGAGTCACTGCAAAAAGCACTGCGTGGACTTGAAACCGGTGTCTGTGGATTTGATGAAATACTATCCAGTACAGCAGAACCTGACCAGATAGACGCCGAACTTGAAATGCAGCTGAGCCAACCGGGAGACAAACGTCTCTGGTATGTTGCTGACGCGTTCAGACACGGTTATTCGTTAGAGAAAATTCATCAGTTTACCAAGATCGATCCGTGGTTTTTAGCACAGATTGAAGACCTGATCATTGATGAAAATAACCTGCGCGGAAAATCATTAGATACCATCACTGAGGCAGAACTTCGACAACTCAAGCGCAAAGGATTTTCAGACAAGCGATTGTCTGTGATTACGGATACAACGGAATCCAGTGTGCGAGAGTTACGCCAAAAGTTCAACATACATCCGGTGTACAAAAGAGTAGATACCTGTGCCGCGGAGTTTGAAGCCAATACGGCGTATATGTATTCGTCTTACGATGAAGAGTGTGAAGCAGCTCCAAATGACAGGCAGAAAATAGTTATCCTCGGCGGTGGTCCTAACCGTATAGGGCAGGGCATTGAATTCGACTACTGCTGTGTACACGCAGCGCTGTCACTGCGTGACGCAGGTTATGAAACCATCATGATTAACTGCAACCCTGAAACCGTTTCAACCGATTATGACATGTCCGATCGTCTGTACTTCGAGCCGCTGACACTTGAAGATGTTTTGGAAGTATTGAAAGTTGAAAAGCCCAAAGGTGTGATTGTGCACTACGGTGGTCAAACGCCGCTAAACCTTGCCAATGAATTAAAAGCCAATGGCGCACCGATAATCGGCACATCACCGGAAGCAATTGACCTTGCTGAAGATCGTGAGCATTTCAAGCAACTTGTCGATAAGGTTGGAGTCAAGCAACCACCTAACCGCACCGCTGTTGATCTTCCGCAGGCACTTACGGCGGCTGAGGCAATCGGGTTTCCGCTGGTGGTCAGGCCGTCGTATGTACTTGGTGGCAGAGCTATGGAGATTGTCTATTCCAAAGAAGAACTGCAGAACTATATGGGACAGAACATTCCTGTTTCAAAAGATGCGCCCTTATTACTTGATCGTTTCCTCGATGATGCAACTGAGGTTGACGTTGATGCCATCAGCGACGGAGAGCAGGTCTATATCGGTGGCATTATGGAGCATATTGAGCAGGCCGGTGTGCACTCAGGGGATTCCAGTTGCGCGTTACCACCCTATAGCCTGTCACCGGAGGTGCAGACGAGGCTGGAAAAGCAAATGACCAGTCTGGTGCTGGAGCTTGGCGTGGTGGGTTTGTGCAATGCGCAGTTTGCTATTCAGGGTGATGATATCTACATCATTGAAGTGAATCCGCGTGCATCGCGAACTGTGCCGTTTGTATCGAAGGCAACCGGTATTCCGCTGGCGCGTATCGGAGCGCGTTGTATGGCAGGCAGTACGCTGGAAGAGCAGGGATGTACCAATCCGACACGACCAAAATACCATGCGGTTAAAGAGTCGGTGTTTCCGTTTATGAAGTTCCCGGGAGTAGACCCGCTGCTTGGTCCTGAGATGAAATCGACTGGTGAGGTTATGGGAAGCGGTCACAGCTTTGCCGAGGCGTTTGCCAAATCTTCGCTTGCAGCCGGCATGCAGTTGCCCAACAGTGGATGCGTGTTTTTCAGCGTTCGTGACGCCGACAAGCAACGAGCAGTCGAGTTAGCTAAAATAATGCATGCGTCGGGCTTTACGCTGGTAGCGACCAGTGGCACCCAGCGAGTGTTTGATGCGGCTGGTATTCCCTGTGATTCGGTGAATAAAGTAAAGCAAGGTCGGCCTCACATCGTTGACATGATTAAAAACCATGAGATATCTTTGATTATTAATACCACGGATGGTCGGCAGGCAATTGCGGATTCGTTTTTGATACGCCGCGAAGCGCTTAATCAGAAAGTCGCCTATGCCACCACACTGGCAGCCGGTGCGGCTATCACGGAAGCATTGCGCGAAGATGCGTTGAAAAATATTTTTAGTCTGAAAGAACTACACACGAAGAACGGGCACGAGGAAATAGCATGAGCAAGGTTCCACTGACAGCAGAGGGTGCGGAGACCCTGAGAGAGGAACTTCATGAACTCAAGTCGGAGCGTCGCCCAAAAGTAATACAGGCTATTGCTGAAGCGCGCGAGCATGGTGATCTGAAAGAAAATGCCGAATACCATGCGGCGCGCGAGCAGCAGAGTTTTATAGAGGGTCGCATTAAAGAAATTGAAGGCAAGCTGTCACATGCCCAGATTATAGACATCACGCAAATGAACGATGATGGCAAAGTGATCTTTGGTACAACGGTACAGTTGCTTGATCTTGAAGCAGACTCAACAGTGACCTACAAAATTGTTGGAGATGACGAAGCAAATATTAAGTTGGGCTTAATCAGTTTTAGCTCACCGCTGGCGCGTGCGATAATTGGTAAGCGGGAAGGGGATGAAGTGACATTTGATGCGCCGGCCGGTACCAGAGAATACGAGATTGAAAAAGTCAGTTATATCTAGCTGACTTAAATATACTTACTGATCAGATTGGGAACCGAACCTTCGGGCGTTACTTGTTAGGTTTTCTGGCGCCTGCTTTGATTGATGCAGGAAACTCGATCACAGGTTTTTCGTGATTGCGTCTGAACAGCACGGCTACCTGTCCCACTTGTTGAATAACGTGCGAGTCACTTCGTTCAGCAAGATCTGCAATAATTTTACGTCGTTCATCGCGTTCGCCGGAAACTTTGATTTTAATCAGCTCGTGATGCGCTATGGCAATTTCGAGTTCGGCATGCACTGCATCAGTGACGCCTTTTTGTCCGATACGTACAACCGGAGAAAGTGAGTGACACAGTGTTTTGAGATAGCGAATATGTTTGTTATTGGGTGTCATTAAATGCAGTTGCTGGGTTTATTAAGCGCTGGTTTTAGTGCAGGCGGGTTGCGACGGCTGCTCAGCCACAGTGTGGATCGAGCGCTAGTTTACATGGAACCTGTCTGGTGAGTCGCAGTAAAAGCAGCAAGCGATGGCTTAACGAGCACCATAAAGACGATTTTGTACGCAAATCGCGTTTGGAATCTTATCGTTCGCGTGCGGTCTACAAGCTGGCGGAAATTGATCAGCGAGATTCGCTTATCACGCCTAAAATATCGGTTGTAGAGCTGGGTGCTGCACCGGGTGGCTGGACGCAGTATGTGGCTGAGAAATTATCAGCGCAGGGTTCTTTGGTTGCAGTCGATATTCTGGCGATGGACTCTGTGCCCGGGGCCACGATATTGCAAGGCGATTTCACGGAAGATGAGACGCTCGATCAAATAAGGACTTCGCTCGACGGACGAGTCGCAGACCTTGTTTTATCTGATATGGCCCCCAACTTTTCAGGGCAACTGGCGGTTGATCAGCCGCGGGCGATGTATTTGGCCGAGTTGGCACTGGATATGTGTAACGAGTTATTGGCCCCTGGCGGGAATTTTCTGGTGAAAACTTTCCAGGGCGCCGGATTTGAGGCGTTTCTTCGCGATGTCAGGTTGACATTCGATGTGGTCAAATCCAGAAAACCGGAGGCATCCAGGCCCAGAAGCCGGGAAGTCTACATTTTGGCAAAATCCAGAAAGTAGCTGGTCTTGAGTTATACTATAGAAGTGTAGCGAAACTATTTAATCACCGTTGGGCATTTTGCCCGGTGGCAAACGAGGCGTTTAGATTGAACGATCTTATTAAGAACGTGATGTTATGGGTGGTGATTGCCGTCATCCTGATGGTTGTGTTCAACAATATTGGTGGACAAACCAGCACATCAGAAAACGTGTCCTACTCGGATTTCATCACCGATGTGCGTTCCGGTGGAGTAGAGCGTGCAACCATTGCCGGGCGCGAAATCCGCTTTCAGGAATCCAATGGCAAGATTTACAGCACTTACAGTCCGGAAACTGACAACCGTGCGTTAATCGGAGATTTGCTCGATGCCGGTGTCCGCATCGATGCAGAGCCGCCGGAAGATACCAACTTCTTTGTACAGTTATTCCTCAATACCTTTCCATTCCTGATTTTTATCGGTATCTGGTTCTACTTTCTGCGGCAAATGCAGGGCGGTGGAGGTGGTCGTGGTGCGATGTCTTTTGGCAAGAGCAAAGCCCGATTGATGGGTGAAGATCAGGTCAAGGTAACTTTTGCCGATGTTGCAGGTGTTGAAGAGGCCAAAGATGAAGTGGCCGAGCTTGTAGAGTTTCTTCGTGACCCGGGCAAATTCCAGAAGCTTGGTGGCAAGATTCCACGTGGTGTTTTGCTTGTTGGATCGCCGGGTACTGGTAAGACGTTGCTTGCCAAGGCAATTGCCGGTGAAGCCAAGGTGCCGTTTTTCACTATTTCGGGTTCTGATTTCGTAGAGATGTTTGTCGGTGTGGGTGCGTCTCGTGTTCGCGATATGTTTGAGCAGGCTAAAAAGCATGCGCCGTGCATTATCTTTATCGATGAAATTGACGCCGTCGGTCGCCATCGTGGTGCCGGTCTGGGTGGCGGTCATGACGAGCGTGAGCAAACTCTCAACCAGTTACTGGTAGAGATGGACGGCTTTGAAGGTAACGAAGGCATTATTGTTATCGCAGCGACTAACCGACCGGACGTGCTTGACCCGGCGTTGTGGCGCCCGGGTCGATTTGATCGCCAGGTGGTAGTGCCTCTGCCGGATGTACGCGGTCGTGAAAAGATTTTACAGGTTCACATGAGCAAGGTGCCGGTTGCGGATGATGTGCGTCCTGACCTGATCGCTCGTGGTACTCCCGGGTTCTCGGGTGCTGACCTTGCCAACCTGGTTAATGAAGCAGCATTGTTTGCAGCGAGACAAGACAAAAAGCTTGTCGAGATGGCCGAGTTTGAACGCGCCAAAGACAAAATCATGATGGGTGCTGAGCGCAAATCGATGGTGATGAGTGAGGACGAAAAGAAACTCACGGCCTTCCACGAAGCAGGGCATGCCATTGTTGGTCGGCTGGTACCTGACCACGATCCGGTTTACAAAGTGACTATTATCCCGCGTGGTCGCGCGCTGGGTGTGACGATGTTTTTGCCAGAGCAGGATCGCTACAGCAACAGCAAGCTCGGGTTAGAAAGCCAGATATCGTCACTGTATGGCGGACGCGTTGCAGAAGAAATTATCTTTGGTGAAGACAAAGTCACCACCGGTGCCTCCAGTGATATTGAGCGGGCAACCGAACTTGCGCGCAACATGGTCACCAAATGGGGACTGTCGGATAACCTCGGGCCTCTGGCTTACAGCGAAGAAGAGGGTGAGGTTTTTCTGGGTCGCGGTCAGTCACAGCCGAAGCAAATCTCGGGTACCACCCGTGAATCGATTGATTCTGAAGTACGTGCGATCATTGATCGCAATTACCAGCGCGCAGAGGACTTATTGCGCACCAACATGGATAAGCTGCACCTGATGTCAGATGCACTGATGAAATACGAAACCATTGATGTTTCGCAAATCGATGCAATTATGGAAGGTCGGGTTCCGGATCCACCAAAGGGATGGACTGATGACAATCAGGGTGGCGGCGGACCGCAAAATGGTTCTGCGGTTCAGGTTGATGAGCCAGATGCCAAAGTGGTTGACGATACGCCAGCACCTCCTCCTGTAAATGGCCCGGATCCGGATCCTGCTAACTGAAAGAAAATATAGTGCTGGCCGGTGTGTTTTGCCGGAAGCGTAAAATCTGATCAAAAGGCCGCAACATTGCGGCCTTTTTTCATGCGTGATCTATAATTGGCGCTTAGCCTGGTCTCAGCAGACCAGAGCCAGCACAGTTTTTGCGATCAGTTGTGAGACAGTTGGTGCGTAAGCATCGGATTATTAACCAATCTTTGACAGGGCATTAATCATGGCAAGAAAGTATTTCGGTACAGATGGGATGCGTGGTCGCGTCGGTGTAGAGCCGATGACTGCAGCCACTGTCATGAAGCTTGGCTGGGCAGCCGGTAAAGTATTGGCAAAAGAAGGCAATCGCGATGTTTTGATCGGCAAGGATACCCGTGTGTCGGGTTATCTGTTTGAGTCTGCGCTAGAAGCTGGTCTGTCTTCAGCGGGTATTAATTTGCGCCTGCTCGGCCCGATGCCAACACCTGCTGTTGCCTATCTTACCCGTACGTTTCGTGCCGCCGCAGGTATTGTTATCAGTGCTTCGCACAACCCTTATTACGATAACGGTGTGAAGTTCTTTTCTGCTGAAGGTACCAAACTTCCTGATTCCATGGAGCAGGAGATCGAAGACATGATGGAGCATGAAATCGAAACGGTAGACTCTGCAGAGCTTGGTCGTGCACACCGAATTGATGATGCACCAGGTCGCTACATTGAGTTTTGTAAAAGTACTTTTCCAACCGGCTTGAGACTTGACGACATGAAGATTGTTGTCGACTCTGCTAACGGTGCTGCATACCACATTGCCAAAGGAGTATTTGAAGAGCTTGGTGCGGATGTCGTGTCTGTTGGTGCAGAGCCTGATGGACTGAACATCAACCGGGACTGTGGCGCAACATCGCCTGATCTGCTCCGGGCGCACGTTTTAATGGAGCGTGCAGATATTGGTGTTGCCCTCGATGGTGACGCCGATCGACTGATTATGGTTGATCATCGCGGTGAGATTGTCGATGGTGATGAACTGCTTTATGTACTGGTTAAATCCCGCTTGGACAGCGGCGAAAAAGTACCCGGTGTCGCCGGCACTCTGATGAGTAACCTCGGACTCGAGCACGGGCTGAGAGAACTCGGCGTCGAATTTGTGCGTGCCAAAGTCGGTGACCGTTATGTGCTTGAAGAGCTGCGCAATCGTGACTGGATGCTGGGTGGTGAATCTTCAGGTCATATCATTTGTCTCGACCGAACAACCACCGGAGACGGGCTGGTAGCAGCGTTGCAAATTCTTGCCTACGTGCAGCAATCCGGTGAGCCACTGGCGAATCTGCGAGCTGGAATGACGCGTTACCCGCAGGTGCTGGTTAATGTACCACTTAGCCACCGGGAAGCGTTGAACGATAACCCGGACGTGCAAAAGGCAGTTGCTGATGCAGAAGCCGAGCTTGGTGATTCGGGGCGGGTACTATTGCGTCCGTCCGGTACTGAGCCGGTAGTACGAGTGATGGTTGAAGGTCGTGTAGCCAACGATGTTGAAAAGATTTGCAACCGGGTTGCCGAGGCAGTTGGGAAGACTATGGGGTGATTTGAGCCGGTGCAGTGATGCGGTGGTTTTGCTGTGCTTTCTCGGTTTGTCTTATCGTTCTGTCTTTTACAGGTAAGTTTGTCGCTCTTGTGTGGTATCCATGTCTGGCCCTGTTGGTACGAGTCACTTTGCGAACAGCAGCGTGATATGAAAAATTGCTTCCGCCATGGTCCGCGCTAATGCACATATCTGTGCAGAGCGCTCTTCACACCACTCGTGTCGCTCCTGGCCTTTGGTTCCGGAAATTCTTAAAGCAGATTAAAGGCTTTACGGTCAAAAACCGTGGCTTTGTCCGTAATAACTTAGCGGACAGACTCTTCTAATGTTAGATCTCCACTGACACTTCAGAACACCCCTTCAACCTGAAATTTGTATGTGCAATAAGTCAAACGCTACTGATCCGTTAAGGCCGCGTGATTTAACATGATTCGCCGTTGCTTACATCGCGATGAGTGAGATCCGTCGTTGCTAAATCTAAAGCCCTCTTTAGAATACGCTTTCCACTTCGGATAATTATTGATTTTTCAATTTCATTATGCGATCCCTTAGTTGTGTTGTTTATGTATCTGCATCTGGCTGCAGCAGATATGAACTGAAATTTCATCAGTGGAGTTGTTGAACGCATGTGTCAGGGCACTAGCTAGTGCCCATCCAGAAACAGCGCTACTGCGGTCGGCTCACGCGACGCGAACTTTCTCCGACTACATGTAGTTACTTATGAATAACTAAGCGCCCACATGTAGTAGAAGAAATTTCACGCACGTGAGTCAACCTCGCTACGC
>CAYLZS010000484.1:0-11676 GCA_964388065.1 uncultured Granulosicoccaceae bacterium | reverse complement strand
GGCCTATTGTGCCTACGTTTACATGCGGTTTCGTACGTTCAAATTTTTCCTTCGACACTGTTCTAACGCCTCTATATGCCTAGCTAATCGATTGTCTATTCAGTTATAAAAACAAAACTCAGGATCCGGTAAAGGACTCTGTAACGCTTGCCGGAGTCTCAGCATACTTGCCAAACTCCATTGAGTAGGTTGCCCTGCCCTGGGTAGCTGATCGCAGTGCGGTCGCATACCCGAACATCTCTGCCAGTGGCACTTCTGCACTGACGGTCTTGCCTGCCGGTGTTTCATCCATTCCCTGAACGATACCCCGACGCTTGTTTAAATCTCCCATCACATCCCCCATGTAGTCTTCAGGGGTTACCACTTCCACTTTCATGATCGGCTCTAACAACACCGGCTCTGCATCCATCGCACCGTTGCGAAAACCCATCGAGCCCGCGATCTTGAACGCGATCTCGTTGGAGTCCACATCGTGATATGAACCGTCGAACAAAGTGACTGCAACATCAACAACAGGAAACCCTGCCAGAACGCCGCTTTCCATTTGCTCCTGTATTCCTTTATCTACCGCTGAAATAAAATCCCGCGGTACCGAGCCACCGACGATTTTGTCGATAAACTCATAACCTTCGCCCTGCTCGCGTGGCTCAAGCTTCAGCACCACATGACCGTACTGACCTTTACCACCTGTCTGTCGAACAAACTTGCCTTCAGCCTCGACAGACTTTCTGATTGTTTCGCGGTAGGACACCTGCGGATTACCAACCGCTGCTTCCACACCGAACTCACGCTTCATCCGATCGACAATGATGTCGAGGTGAAGTTCTCCCATCCCGGAGATAATCGTCTGACCTGACTCTTCTTCCGTATGCACCCGAAAAGACGGATCTTCCCGAGCGAGCCTGCCAAGCGCTGTTGCCATCTTTTCCTGATCGGCAATTGTTTTGGGCTCCACTGCTACCGAAATAACCGGTTCAGGGAATTCCATGCGCTCAAGCGTTATCAGCTGCTTTACGTCTGACAAGGTATCGCCAGTCGTTACATCTTTAAGCCCCACCGCAGCGGCAATATCACCGGCGCGTACTTCTTTTATGTCTTCACGATCATTCGAGTGCATTTGCAGCAAACGACCGATCCGTTCTTTTTTATCCTTTACCGGGTTGTAGACCATGTCGCCGGTTTTAACGACACCGGAATACACCCGTAAAAACGTCAGTGACCCAACAAACGAGTCATTGGCGATTTTAAAAGCAAGTGCCGCGAAAGGCTCTTTGTCTGAGGCTTCGCGCTTGCCTTCTTTCTCGCCATGTACGATGCCGCTTATGGCAGGTACATCTGTTGGTGAAGGCATGAGTTCGACGACCTTGTCGAGCACTGCCTGCACCCCTTTGTTCTTAAACGCCGAACCGCAGGTTACAGCGACTATGTCGCCTGCGATTGAACGTATGCGCAAACCCTCAATGATTTCGGTTTGCGATAAGTCTCCGTCCTCTAAATACTTCTCCGTTAGTTCTTCCGTGGCATCCGCTGCCTCTTCAACCATTTTTTCGCGCAACTCTGTGCATTGCTCAAGCATCGACTCATCAATGTCACGCTCTTCGTACTCAACACCTTTGGAAGCATCGTCCCAGTAGATGGCTTTCATCTTGACCAGGTCGACAACCCCTTCGAAGTTGTCTTCAGCGCCTATCGGCACTTGAATCGCGACCGGGTTACCACCCAGTCGCTCTTTAATTTGCTCGATAACACGATAATAATCGGCCCCGGCACGGTCCATCTTGTTAACAAAGACCAGCCTTGGCACGTTGTACTTATTGGCCTGTCGCCAGACCGTTTCCGATTGCGGCTCTACACCACCAACCGCACAAAATACTGCAACTGCGCTATCCAGAACCCGCAGCGAACGTTCGACCTCAATGGTGAAATCAACGTGCCCCGGTGTATCAATGATATTGATACGGTGTTCATCAACGCTGCCATCCATGCCCTTCCAGAAACAAGTGGTGGCAGCAGACGTAATGGTTATGCCGCGTTCCTGCTCCTGTTCCATCCAGTCCATCGTGGCAGCGCCATCGTGGACTTCACCTATTTTGTGCGAAACCCCGGTATAAAACAGAATCCGTTCTGTTGTTGTGGTTTTGCCGGCATCGATATGGGCCATGATACCCAGATTGCGGTATCGCTCTATTGGAGTCGTTCTTGCCACTTCTCGATGCCATATGTCAGTTTTGTCTCAACCCCGGAGCCCGCAAAGGCTACCAGCGGTAGTGAGCAAACGCCTTGTTAGCATCAGCCATGCGGTGTACATCGTCGCGCTTCTTGCACGCTGCACCGCGTTTTTCAGTTGCATCAAGCAACTCGCCCGCGAGCTTCAGTGTCATGGATTTTTCACCACGCTTTCTGGCCGCTTCAATAATCCAGCGCATTGCAAGCCCCGTTCTTCGAACCGGACGCACTTCAACAGGTACCTGGTAGGTTGCCCCACCGACACGGCGTGATTTCACCTCGACCGCCGGACTCACGTTTTCAAGCGCCAGTTCCATCAGCTCAAGAGCTTCATCGCCTTTCTTTTCTTTCATGACGTCAAGCGCGCCATACATGATTTTTTCTGCAACTGACTTTTTGCCAGAGTACATCAGCATGTTGACGAACTTGGTCAACTGAACACTGTTGTACTTGGGATCAGGGAGTATTTCGCGCTTTGGGGCTTCGCTACGTCTAGACATTGTATTATTTGATCCTGGCTCTTAGCTCTTTGGACGCTTGGCGCCGTACTTGGAACGTCCCTGGCGACGACTTTCCACACCCTGGGTATCCAGACTGCCGCGAACCGTGTGATAACGAACACCGGGCAAATCCTTTACACGACCGCCGCGAATCAGCACCACCGAGTGCTCCTGCAGATTGTGGCCTTCACCACCAATATAGGAGGTCACTTCAAATCCGTTGGTCAAACGCACACGGGCAACCTTGCGCATTGCCGAGTTCGGCTTCTTAGGCGTTGTGGTGTATACACGAGTACACACGCCACGCTTCTGGGGACAAGCCTCCAGAGCCGGTACGTTCGACTTTTCCGCCTTGCGCTTCCTGGGCTTGCGGACGAGCTGATTTACTGTTGCCATTCTTTTCCTGTTGAGCCATCGTCGGCTCGCTAAAGCATCTCTGGCAGTCGTATAGACCACCAAAACGCTTATGTAAAGCTGGTTATCTGATTCAATTTCGACGAATTACCGCAACTGCAAGTAAAAAGCGCCAGCATACAGAACGTACACTGACGCAATTTAGCCGACAATTGTAGTAGTCGGCTCCGTCAATTGTCAACAAATTAAAGCGCCGGTAACTGCGCTACGGCTGTACCGGCTCTTCTACCGATTCCCCATCGGATGGAGAGTCAGTGGTTTGCGCTTCAGATCCGCTGGCATTCATCGCCGCAGCAAGAGATTCGTCAAGCGACTTCTGCGTCCGTCCTTCCTTGCGCTCCTTGTGGAATGCGAGGCCGGTACCGGCTGGTATCAGTCGACCAACAATGACATTTTCCTTCAAACCGCGCAGTTCATCGCCGGAACCGCGAACAGCGGCCTCAGTAAGAACACGTGTGGTTTCCTGGAAAGATGCAGCTGAAATAAACGACTCGGTAACCAGTGATGCTTTGGTAATACCCAACAAAATATGGGCATACTCACACGGTTGCTTACCCTCTTCTTTCAGCGCACGGTTGATCTCTTTGGCTTCAGCGAATTCGATCTGCTCGCCGGCGAGGAATTTGGAATCTCCCGATTCGGTAATATCTACCTTGCGCAGCATCTGACGCACAATGACGTCAATGTGCGTGTCGTTGATTTTTACACCCTGCAGACGGTAGACGTCCTGAATCTCTTTCACCAGATAAGCGGTCAGTGGCTCAATGCCTTTCAGGCGCAGAATGTCCTGCGGGTTCGGCTCACCATCGGCGATCACTTCACCCTGCTCCACCTGCTCACCTTCGAACACATTGATATGGCGCCACTTCGGAATTAACTCCTCGTAGTGCTCTGCGTTCGGACCGGTGATAACCAGACGCTGCTTGCCTTTGGTTTCCTTACCGAAGCTCACCGTACCGGTGCGCTCAGCAAGAATCGCAGGCTCTTTAGGCTTACGTGCTTCAAACAAGTCGGCAACTCGCGGCAGACCCCCGGTGATATCGCGGTTCTTGGTTGACTCCTGTGGAATACGTGCCACAACATCACCCACTTCAACACGCTCTTCGTCATTCAGACTAACGGTTGCACCGCCCGGAAGCAGATAGTTTGCAGGAATGCTTGTTCCTGCATAACAAAGCTCTTCGCCTTTGTCATCAATCAGACGAACCATCGGCCGCAGGTCTTTGGCATTACCCGTTGAGCGCATCTTCGGATCGGTAATAACAATTGATGATACACCGGTCATTTCATCCGTCTCTGTATTAACGGTTATCCCGTCTACAAAGTCAGAGAACTGAGCAATACCCGCAACCTCGGTAATGATCGGGTGCATATGCGGATCCCACACAGCAATGGTTTGTCCCGGTGTCACAGTCGAGCCGTCTTCAGACTTAACCACCGCACCGTAAGGCACCTTATAGCGTTCACGCTCACGACCACTCTCATCAACAAGACCAATCTCACCAGAACGGGATACAACCACCAGCTCACCGTTGGAGTTGGTCACATGCTTGAGGTTGTGCAATCGAATGGAACCACCGGCTTTGACTTCAACAGAACTTGCCGCCGCTGCCCGACTCGCAGCACCACCAATGTGGAACGTACGCATGGTTAACTGAGTACCGGGTTCACCAATTGACTGTGCCGCCATAACTCCAACGGATTCACCGTTGTTGATCATGTGGCCACGTGCAAGGTCGCGTCCGTAACATTTGGAGCAAACACCGAAGCTGGTTTCACAGGCAATTGCCGAGCGCACAACCACTTCATCCACTCCGGACTCTTCAAGCAGATCAACCAGCGCTTCATCAAGCAGCACACCCTGATCAACCACCAGATCTTTACCGGTAGCACTGTAGACAGGCTGTGCGGTTACACGGCCAAGTACACGTTCACTGAGGGGCTCAACAACATCACCGCCTTCAATGACCGGTTTCATGGTCATACCGACATCAGTACCGCAATCGTATTCAGTCACCACAAGATCCTGTGCAACGTCTACAAGACGACGTGTCAGGTAACCCGAGTTAGCGGTTTTAAGTGCAGTATCTGCCAGACCTTTACGAGCACCGTGAGTCGAGATGAAGTACTGCAGTACATTCAGCCCTTCACGGAAGTTCGCTGTAATGGGTGTCTCGATGATTGATCCATCCGGCTTTGCCATCAGACCACGCATACCCGCGAGCTGACGAATCTGCTGTGCAGAACCACGAGCACCGGAATCAGACATCATATAAATAGAGTTAAACGAAGCCTGATCCTGCTCCTTGCCTTCAATATCGGTCACTTTTTCAGTACCGAGCTTTGAAAGCATTGCCGCTGCTACTTTGTCATTGGTCTTCGACCAGATATCAACAACCTTATTGTAGCGCTCGCCCTGAGTTACAAGACCGGATGCGTATTGATCCTCGATCTCACGCACTTCAGATTCCGCGGCTCCAATAATGGTTTCTTTATCTGCCGGAATCGCCATATCGTTAATACCGATCGAAACACCTGATCGGGTCGCAAAGCGAAAACCGGTATACATCAGCTGATCAACAAAAATTACCGTATCTTTCAAACCAACATTTCGATAACACGCGTTAATAAGACGCGATATATTTTTCTTGGTCAGGTCACAGTTAACCAGATCAAAAGGCAAACCTACCGGCAGTACTTCAGAGAGTATTGCACGGCCAACCGTGGTATCAACCAAACGTCGGTACTCGGTTTTCTCGCCGTCTTCGTGTGTCAGTGTATCGCGTACGCGGCACTTGATTTTGGCACCAAGCTCAACCACATGCTCAGCCAGTGCACGCTCAACTTCCTGTACAGAACCGAACGCCATACCCGCGCCTTTAGCACGAACATCTTCACGGGAGATGTAGTACAAACCCAGAACGATATCCTGAGAAGGTACAATAATCGGCTCACCGTTCGCAGGTGAAAGAATGTTGTTGGTCGACATCATCAACGCACGTGATTCGAGCTGCGCTTCAATAGACAGTGGCACGTGTACCGCCATCTGATCACCATCAAAGTCAGCGTTGAATGCCGCACAAACCAGCGGGTGCAACTGAATTGCTTTACCTTCAATCAGTACCGGCTCAAAAGCCTGGATACCCAAACGGTGCAGTGTGGGTGCGCGGTTAAGCAGTACCGGATGCTCACGAATGACTTCTTCGAGAATATCCCAGACTTCAGGCCCTTCGCGCTCAACCATCTTCTTGGCAGCTTTAATTGTGGTAGCCATGCCGCGCAGTTGCAGCTTGCTAAAGATAAACGGCTTGAACAACTCAAGTGCCATCTTCTTTGGCAAACCAGTCTGATGCAGTCTTAATGTCGGACCACACACAATCACTGAACGACCGGAATAGTCAACACGCTTACCGAGCAGGTTCTGACGGAAGCGACCCTGCTTACCTTTAATCATGTCTGCAAGGGATTTCAGAGGTCGCTTGTTGCTGCCGGTGATAGCGCGTCCGCGTCTGCCGTTATCGAGCAGCGCATCAACCGATTCCTGCAGCATGCGTTTTTCGTTACGCACAATGATGTCCGGGGCATTCAGCTCCAGCAGTCGGCGCAGACGGTTGTTACGGTTAATCACACGACGGTAAAGATCGTTCAGATCAGAAGTCGCGAAGCGTCCGCCATCCAGAGGTACCAGAGGTCGCAGATCAGGTGGCAGTACCGGCAGTACCGACATCACCATCCACTGTGGCTTGTTACCTGACTCAATAAATGAATCAATCAGCTTCAGACGTTTGATAAAACGCTTTAGTTTGGTTTCAGATTTAGTTGCATCAATCTCTTCGCGAAGGTTCTTCGACTCTGTCTCGAGATTTATATCTTTCAACAAGTCATGCACAGCGTCAGCACCCATACGGGCGTCGAACTCATCGCCGTGCTCTTCGATCGCTTCAAGGTATTGCTCATCGCTTAGTAACTGACCACGCTCAAGCGTTGTCATGCCTTCATCAATGACTACATAGGCTTCAAAGTACAGCACGCGTTCAATTTCACGCAGTGTCATATCCAGCAGCAAGCCAATACGCGATGGCAGTGACTTTAAAAACCAGATGTGTGCAACCGGGCTCGCCAGTTCTATATGGCCCATGCGCTCACGACGTACGCGAGTCAGTGTGACTTCAACACCACACTTTTCACATACAACACCGCGGTGCTTTAAGCGCTTGTATTTGCCACACAGACATTCATAGTCTTTAACCGGGCCAAATATCTTGGCGCAGAACAGACCATCGCGCTCCGGCTTGAACGTTCGATAGTTAATGGTTTCAGGCTTTTTAACTTCACCATAGGACCACGACCGGATCATCTCCGGTGAGGTCAGACCAATACGAATTCTGTCAAAGTCTTCGTTTGGTACCTGTTGCTTGTAGTTGAACAGTAAGTCTTTCATGTTAGCTCCCTAATATTTGGTTGCTTGAGTTTCAATTAATGTGATTAATAAATATCAGCTATTAAAAGAAACTACGTATCTTGCTCAAGGTGAATATTGATGCCGAGAGATCTGATCTCTTTCAGCAGTACATTGAAAGACTCCGGCATGCCGGCTTCCATTCGATGATCACCATCTACAATGTTTTTGTACATCTTATTACGTCCGACAACGTCATCAGACTTGACCGTCAGCATTTCACGCAGGGTATAAGACGCACCATAGGCTTCAAGTGCCCAGACTTCCATCTCTCCAAATCGCTGACCACCAAACTGCGCCTTACCACCCAGCGGCTGCTGAGTAACCAGACTGTACGGACCGGTCGAGCGCGCATGCATCTTGTCATCAACCAGATGGTTGAGCTTGAGCATGTGCATATAGCCAACGGTGACAGCTCGATCAAACAACTCACCTGAGCGGCCGTCATGTAACATCGTCTGACCCGACTCAGGCAGCTCTGCAAGTTTTAGCATTGCCTTGATCTCGCTTTCCGCTGCACCATCAAATACCGGTGTTGCCATTGGCATACCAGACCTAAGGTTGTGCGCCATCTCCAGTACTTCTTCATCGGTCATGGAGTCGAGATCGGTTTTAGTGACTTCATCGTTGTGGTTATAAACCTTATCGAGGAAACCACGGATATCGCCGACTGCTTTTTGTGCATCAAGCATTGCAGAGATGCGATGCCCGATACCCTTGGCAGCCCAGCCGAGATGCGTTTCAAGCACCTGACCCACGTTCATCCGCGACGGTACACCGAGCGGATTAAGTGCAATATCAACTGGTCGACCATGTTCGTCATACGGCATGTCCTCAACAGGTACGATCATCGAGATCACACCCTTGTTACCGTGGCGACCGGCCATCTTGTCACCCGGCTGCAGCCGACGCTTAACGGCAAGGTAGACCTTAACCATCTTCAGCACACCCGGAGCCAGCTCATCACCTGAGGTGATTTTTTCTTTTTGCTCTACAAAGCGCTGCTCGAACTGCTCACGCTGTTCGTTGATAGCAGTATTCATTTTTTCAAGCTGAACATTCATGTCTTCTTTTGACATGCTGATGTTCAACCATGAATCACGCTCAAGCTCTTCAAGATACTCTTTAGTGACAACAGAGCCTTTTGACAGACCGTTCGGTCCTTTGTCAGCTTCCTGCCCGACGATCAGTCTTTCAATTCTTGAAAACATATCGTCTTCAACAATACGAAGCTCGTCGTCCAGATCTTTGCGAACCTGCTTCAGCTCTTCGCGCTCAACCTGCAAGGCACGTGCATCTTTCTCTACACCATCACGAGTAAAAACACGCACGTCGATTACTGTGCCATCCATACCGGGTGGTACACGCAGTGACGTGTCTTTTACATCAGAGGCTTTCTCGCCAAAGATTGCACGCAGAAGTTTTTCTTCCGGTGTCAGCTGCGTTTCGCCTTTAGGTGTCACTTTACCCACCAGTATGTCATTCGGCTTAACTTCTGCACCAACATAGACCACACCAGACTCATCGAGCTTGGAAAGCAGGCCTTCAGATACATTCGGTATATCAGCAGAGATCTCTTCAGGTCCAAGCTTGGTATCACGCGCCACACAATTGAGTTCTTCAATGTGAATAGTTGTGAAGCGATCTTCCTGAACAACACGCTCGGAGATAAGAATCGAATCTTCGAAGTTGTAGCCGTTCCAGGGCATGAACGCGATCAGCATGTTCTGACCCAGCGCCAGTTCACCCATATCAGTACTTGGACCATCGGCAAGCACATCACCACGCGCAATCAAGTCTCCGGGCTTCACCAGTGGTCGCTGGTTCATACAGGTGTTCTGATTTGAACGTGTGTACTTGGTGAGCGTGTAGATATCGACACCGGTCTCACCCTGCGCTGCTTCATCGTCGTTGGCACGAACCACTATTCGACCAGCATCGACTGAATCAACCGAACCGCCACGTACAGCAACAACTGTTGCACCCGAGTCGACAGCAACTGTTCTTTCCATACCAGTACCTACCAGCGGCTTTTCAGCACGCAGTGTTGGTACTGCCTGGCGTTGCATGTTTGAACCCATCAGTGCGCGGTTCGCATCATCGTGCTCAAGGAACGGAATCATTGATGCTGCAACAGATACAATCTGTTTTGGTGAGACGTCCATGTACTCAACTTTATCCGGTGGTGACATTGCAAATTCATTGGCGAATCTGCAGGACACTAATTCATCGGTTAGCGTGCCGTTATCATCAAGTGCCGCGTTGGCCTGTGCGATCACATAGTTACCTTCTTCAATGGCAGACAAATATTCAACCGAATCCTGTATTTTGCCATCCGCCACCTTGCGATAAGGCGTCTCAAGAAAACCATACTGATTAGTCTGAGCGTAGACCGCCAGTGAGTTAATCAGACCAATGTTCGGTCCTTCCGGTGTTTCAATCGGACATACACGGCCATAGTGAGTCGGGTGTACGTCACGAACTTCAAAACCTGCACGCTCACGTGTCAGACCACCCGGGCCCAGAGCTGATACACGACGCTTGTGCGTCACCTCTGACAAGGGATTGTTCTGATCCATAAACTGCGACAACTGGCTGGAACCAAAAAACTCTTTAATTGCCGCTGCAATTGGTTTGGCGTTAATGATGTCCTGCGGCATCAGACCTTCGCTTTCAACCATACCGAGGCGTTCACGAACAGCGCGCTCTACACGCACAAGACCGACGCGGAAGACGTTCTCCGCCATTTCACCAACACTTCTTATACGACGGTTGCCAAGGTGGTCAATATCATCAACGATGCCGACACCGTTACGAATATCGATAAGGCACTTCAGCACATCGAGGATATCTATTTTGTCGAGAATACCGGGGCCTGTGATTTCATCACGACCCAGACGACGGTTGAACTTCATACGACCAACCGCAGAAAGATCATAGCGATCTTCGGTAAAGAACAGGTTGTTAAACAACGTTTGAGCGGCTTCTTTGGTGGGCGGCTCACCCGGACGCATCATGCGATAAATTTCAACCTGAGCTTCCAGCTGATTGCTGGTCTGATCAATACGAAGTGTGTTTGAAATATACGGTCCGCGATCAAGGTCATTGGTATAGATGAACTTGACTTCCTTAGGCCGCACTTCAAGCAACTTCTCGATATTTTCTTCGGTGATTTCATCATTAGCCTTGAGCATCTCGTAGGCTTCACCGGTTTCTTTATCAATTAAATCGTGCGCAAGTACTTTACCGAGCAGGAACTCATCAGGAACTTCAATCTTGTTGACTTCGGCTTTTTCCAGTTGACGCACATGCTTGGCGTTCACTCTTCTGCCAGCTTCAACAATCGTTTTCTTGCCGTCTTTAAGATCAAAAACCAACGTTTCACCACGCAACCTCGATGGTACAAGCTCAAAGCTGATCTTGGCCTTGGTCATCGTGACCACGTGCATTTCAAAGAACGCTTCAAGAATTTCTTCAGTGCTGTATCCCAGCGCACGCAGAATAATGGACGCCGGAAGTTTGCGACGTCGATCGATTCGAGTGAATACGCAATCCTTGGCGTCAAATTCAAAGTCGAGCCATGAACCGCGGTATGGAATGACACGCGCAGAGAACAGCAGCTTGCCAGATGAATGGGTCTTGCCACGATCATGGTCAAAGAACACGCCCGGGCTACGATGTAACTGCGAGACAATAACTCGCTCAGTTCCGTTAATAATAAAGGTGCCGTTGCCTGTCATTAGCGGCAACTCACCCATGTAGACTTCCTGTTCTTTAATGTCTTTTACTACGCGGTTGTCACCAGACGCCTTGTCGTAAATTACCAATCGGCACAAAACACGCAACGGAGCCGCAAAGGTTAAGCCACGGATGCTGCATTCACGTTCGGTGAATGGCGGTTTGCCAAGGCGATACTTCACATACTGAAGTTCAACATTGCCAGCGTAGCTGACAATTGGCATTACCGATTTAAAAGCACCGTGCAGACCTTTGTCTTCAAGCTCATCACCTTCTTTATCTCTTTGCAGGAATGATCGGTACGAATCTAGCTGTGTTTTCAGTAGATAAGGTACCTCA
>CAYLZS010000483.1:0-11220 GCA_964388065.1 uncultured Granulosicoccaceae bacterium | reverse complement strand
GTATCAAACGAGCGTTCTATCCTGCCTTTACCTTGCGAGAAGTTACATCGCTTGGGTCCACCGAAAATACCAGCTCTGTCAACGTAGAGCGTTTTAAACAAGCCTTTGCGCTTGATAAAGTCACGCAGCACCTTCAAGCAGCCGAGCGTCGTTTCGGCATCAAAGAACTCAGGGTGCACCTCGCTGGTTGCATCATCGATAAGCGCTATAAGGCAGGTTTTCTTATCACCGAACCATCGAAGCGTACTTCCATCCATCTGTAGAAGCAGGCCAGGAGTTTCCATACGCTTACGTCGTTTTCTTACTTGCGATCGACGGCGTTTCGCTCGCTTCACATGATGAATCTCATGAGCCCAGCCTCTGAGCGTTTCTCGTTTGACTTGAATATCGTGGTGGTTCTCCAACATTTCACCCAGATGTACGAGATTTAAATCAAAGTACTTGTCCTTAATCAAATGTTGTACCCGATGCTTTAACTTGTCGCAGGTTTTATTTGAAGGGGCTTTTCCAGCATTGCGATGCACAACAAACTGAATACCGATCTTACGATAACGCCGCAGATAGCGCTCTATCGTTCGACGAGACCTATTGAGCAATTTAGCCGCATTAACAATATCAATTTTGCCTTCGGCTACTTTGATAACAATATCCACAGTCAGCTGGGATCTAGAATCCATAACAATCATCCTTAAGCAACCCCCTGAGCCGTTAAAAAAAGGCACAGAGAATCACTGATCATGATGACCGTCAATTTCCCTTGGTAATTAGTTGCGACAGAATCGCTTGGTAGTTAAGCTACGACAAAGTCGCTTGGTGTTAACATGCTGAGGTGTAATAACTTAGACTCGATCTTGCAGCAGTGTCAGAATTAGTTGTACCTCACTGTCTCAGTTCGGCCAAAGGACTGTCCTAAGGCTGCTTAAGCCTAAATTTCTGCTTTGAACGGTATTCGCTTTGCAACATGCACGCCGCGATAATATAAGTGGAACTAGAGTTTGTAACGATGGCGTCGTCACTCAGCAATACAAGCTGTGAATACCTCTTTACGGTACAGCAAAGCTTGCTCAAAGCACTGATCAAGCTTCTTTGATCAAGCTGATCGCAGAATAACATTTGACCTATGGAACGGGTGCTGTAGATCTCAAACAGGTTTGATTATCTAGCCAGACCCACCATGCCCAATCACTGCACGATAAGCTGCTGTTGGCTCAATAAAGCTGAGTGGCCACACACCGGGTGATATTGTTCGACCGCGGTGTGAATCAGCACAGTCGCTAAACAGGCTTAGTCATACTTTCATAGAAGCACAGTTTAGAACAGATACAGTGCGGATCTACCTATCTTGCTTAAACACGACATTGGCAGCACTATATGGATGGTAATTGGTGTTCCGGCCGTGCGGTTGGGAACCTTCGCAAAACTTCTTTGTCGTTCTCTACGAGAAGCTCCACTTAACAGTTACAGGTTTTCACAATGAAATTTTCTACCTTAGTCATGTCTACTGCTCTGTTTGCGGGATCCGCCGTGGCTGCTGATTTTTCTGCGGTTCCCTCGGGCGAATACAGCGTCGACCCGACACATGCGTATATAAATTTTCAGTACAACCATCTTGGCTTATCGAACCCGGTATTGCAGTTCGATGAATTCAATATTTCGATGGATCTGGACACCGCAGATCCCTCCAAATCTTCGGTCAATGTCGAAATTGTGACAGATAGCGTTGATACAGGTTCCGAAATTTGGCATGAACACATCACAGGCGAAAAGTGGTTTGATGCTGCAAATAATCCGAAAATTACTTTTAACAGTACAGAGATGATCGCTAACGCTGATGGAACATTTAATGTCACTGGTGATTTAACTGTTAAAGACGTAACAAAGCCTGTAATGATGGTCGTTACTGTGAACGCAGCTATGCTGCACCCGCGTAGCAAAAAGCCAATTGTTGGTATCAGCGCGGTGGGCGGTCTTAAACGGTCTGAGTGGAATCTTGGTGCCAGCGCTCCCTTCGTCAGTGATGAAGTGAAGCTTGAAATTCAGGCGGAAATGGTAGCAACGCAGTAACTCGCTAACTCGTATTTTATTATAAACAAGGTTGTAGTAGTTGGAAGTGTTCCGCAAGACTGCAGAGACCGATACTGATGCAAATATACAGTGTCGGATCTTTCCCAAGATGACACCCGGAAGCAACACGGGTTCAGCGCTTCTGCAACTATCAATTTCAACTGTGTCGTCGACACTTAATCAATGGGGATAAACATGTTCTTTAAAACACCACTTTTAATTTCGATGTCTATAGCAACAGCGATTATAGTTGCAGGATGCGATTCTGATGGTGAGCTTCCAAACGCCATCGTGATTAGCGCACTGGATTCTGAAGATACGCCAGAGACCAGAGCTGATATGACCTTTTTCGTCACCAGCGTAGGTTCTGGTGATGGTGGCAATCTGGGTGGCTTGGCTGGAGCTGATGTTCACTGTGGAAGTCTGGCAGCGGCCGCTGGAGCCACGTCCACAGAGTGGCGGGCCTACTTGAGCACAACTGGCCCTGATGGTGTTAATGCTATCGATCGCATAGGGTCAGGGCCATGGGTTAACGCAGATGGCGTCCAGGTAGCAAGTGATACCGCCGATTTGTTGTCTGATGGTAGCAATCTTAACGGCTTGACCGCGATCACAGAGAACGGTAACACCGTTACCGGGCGCGGCAATACGCCTAACAGGCACGATATTCTGACAGGCACGGAGCTTGACGGGCTGGCATCAACAGCAGCCGCAGATAACAACTGCAGCAACTGGACCAGTAACAGTAGCGAAGGCTCTGCAACTGTTGGTCATCACGATAGAAGCGGACCGTTAATAGACTTTGTTATTAATCCCAACTCTTTCAGTACTGCTCACCCATCGCTCGGGTGTGGTCAATCTGATCTCCAAACAACGGGCGGTGATGGTTTGTTCTATTGTTTTGTACAGAACTAGCTAGACTCGATCCCAGGTTGATGAAAGCGCTTGTCTCACACGAGGCGGCGCTTTTTTTTGGAAGGTTTGAAGTGGTCACATCTGATCTTCTTCGCGCTTATCCTTAGTACCAGCTCTTTATGCAAACAATACAGCGAAACAACACCATCACGATCTGGAGTAAGCGAGGATAGGCCTGGGGCGGGGTCATAATGTATGGATAGTAGTGTACTGGATTAGCGCAATAGTCCGGTTCTTGATTGTGCTAGTAACCTTTAAATTTCCAGAAAGCAGCCGGTCAAATCAGATCAATTTCTATGCTCTGACCGTCAGCAATGGGCACTTTGCTGTCTGATAGGGATCAATCAACTTGGTGTGTTGAACCTAACTCAGTATCCCTTCACAACACATTCCACTTCATCTTTTCAACTAGTGCTTCAAGCGCTGCCGTACCTGCATGAGAATTGCCGTTGCTGTTCAGGCACGGGGACCAGACAGCGGCAGCTGCCACATCTGGCACCACTACAACAATACCACCCCCTACACCGCTTTTGCCGGGCAGACCAACGCGATGTGCAAAGTCTCCCGAGGCATCGTAGTGTCCGCAGAGCATCATCAAAGCGTTGAGTCGACGGGCACGTGTGCCTCCGACAATGCAGTTTTCTGTTAACGGGTCTGTGCCGTTGTTTGATAAATACAATGCACTTCGCGCCAGCTGTACACAGCTCATCGCGATTGCACATTGATGACAATAGACATTCAGTACATCGTCAACACTGCGGTTAAGGTTGTCGAAACTTTCCATAAAGTGTGCGAGGCTGGCGTTTCGGTGGGCGGTGGATAGCTCTGATTCTGCGACTTCTTTATCAATAGTTATCGATGAATCGTTTGCGAGTTTTTGCATCAGTGCCAGCAGGTTCGAGGTTGCTGCAACGGTTGTCTGATCTGCAAGCATTGTATCGGTGACTACCAGTGCACCTGCATTGATAAACGGGTTGCGAGGAATGCCGCACTCCTGTTCCAGTTGCACAATTGAATTAAAAGAATTGCCGGAAGGCTCGCGTCCAACGCGCTTCCAGACATCGGTGCCGGATTGGTTTAGTGCTGCAGTCAGTGAATAGAGTTTTGAGATACTCTGGATTGAAAAGGGCTCCAGGCAGTCACCGTAACAGGCGGTCTCACCAGTAATAGTAACGATTGCCGCGCCAAATTTATCTGCCGGTACTTTAGCCAGTGCCGGTATATAGTTCGCTACCTTGCCAACACCGATTTCGTTTTTAATCGATTGGCAGGCCGATTCAAGCTGTTGTTGTAGTGAGCTCATCTGTATTGTGCCCTGGTTATGGTTGCCGGCTTAGTTATTACCAGCATTATTGTTACCGGTCTTATTGCTACCTGCCTGGCGCAAATCTGCGGTGTACGGGTAGTCGAGGTTTTTGGGTAGTCGTTCTTCCTGCCACTCGCTGTGACCGGCCGGAAGAGTTTCGAACTGTACTTCTGTGGTCGTACCACTGCTGCGTACTTCGACTGGCTGAGGTGTGTGTTGATCTCGTTCGAAGCGGGTTAAGCGTCGTGTTTCTGCGACATTTGCATTAACCGGTTTGTCTTCAAAGCTTCTGCCACCCGGGTCACTGACATGGTAGGCGCAGCCACCCAGACTGCGATTGTTCCAGGTATCTATTACGTCAAATACAAGTGGTGCGTCGACTGGCAGGTCAGGGTGCAGGCTAAATGGTGGCTGCCAGGCGCGGTAGCGAACACCAACGACGTATTCACCTGGAGTGCCGGTACTTAGCAGTGGCATGGCCAGACCGTTACAGGTGATAACGTGGCGGTTATCGGTTAAACCACTGACTTTTAATTGTATGCGTTCAACAGATGAATCGACGTAGCGTGCCATACCATTGCCGGTTGATTCTTCTCCGAGTACATGCCACGGCTCTATGGCTGAGCGCAGTTCAAGGGTAATGTTGTCTATTTTTCTTTCGCCAAAAACCGGAAAGCGAAATTCAAAAAATGCATCGAGCCAGTGTGATTCAAAATTGAATCCGTGTTGGTTCAGGTCATCGATTACTTCAAGAATGTCCTGCCAGAGGAAATGCGGCAGCATGTAGCGATCGTGTAGTTCGGTTCCCCATCTGACCAGCTTGCCGGTATGCGGTGATTGCCAGAAGCGAGAGATTAAACACCGTATTAACAGCGCCTGGACAATACTCATTCTGGCGTGTGGTGGCATTTCAAAAGCACGCAATTCGACAATACCAAGTCGACCTGAAGGACCTGCAGGTGAGTACAGTTTATCGATACAGATCTCTGCACGATGTGTGTTACCGGTAAGATCGATAAGCAGATTGCGCAGCAGTCGATCAATCAGCCACGGGCTGTCTGAGTCACCGTGGGGTAAACGTGACAGCGCCATCTCGAGTTCATAGAGTGTTTCTGTGCGTGCTTCATCAACACGCGGTGCCTGACTGGTGGGACCAATGAACAACCCCGAGAATAAGTAAGACAGGCTTGGATGGTGTTGCCAGTAACGTATTAAACTACCGAGTAGTTGCGGGCGTCGCAGGAATGGACTGTCAGCCGGTGTCATACCACCCATGGTCACATGGTTGCCACCACCGGTGCCTGTTGGCCGCCCGTCGACCATGAATTTTTCTGCGGTCAGTTTACAGATGGCCGCTTCATCATAAAGGGCTTCTGTTCGATGTACCAACTCATTGAAGCTGGTTGACGGATGTATATTGACTTCTATTACACCCGGGTCAGGAGTAATACGAAACGACTGCAGGCGCGAATCACCGGGTGGTTCGTAACCTTCTATAACCGGGCTTACGCCTGCAGTTTTGCAAGCGCGTTCCAATGCGGCGATTAATCCCACCCAGTGTGCTGCGTGGGTTAACGGTGGCAGAAATACATACAAGGTATCGTCACGAATCTCTGTGCAAATTGTGGTGCGAATTTCATAGGGCGCGACAGAGTTGTTATTGTTCTTGTTAATTGCGGGTTGTTGCAATGCATCATAGGATGGCAAAGCACCTGTTTGATCGTAGTGATCCTGCTGTGCCTGTCGTGCTTCGCTATCGATGGATTCATCTTCGGCTAAGGCATCCAGCGGAAGACGCAGTCCGGCTGGTGAATCACCTGCTACCAGGAAAACCTCGTTGCGTCTGAGCGTCCAGTCTGATGTTCGCCACAGATCACCGTTGTGTTCCAGCGGAAGCATATAGCCGACTGGATTATCGAGGCCTTTTTCAAGCCGTTTAAGTAGTCGCGCACGTGAGTCCCCGTTGCCGAGATCGAGTGTTTCTAATGCCTTCTCCGGTGGCAGCATGCTCTCAAGATGAACATGGTAGAGCGGGTCTTCGTAGAGTGGTTTTTTATAAGAGTTGTCTACATTGAGTTCATCACACAAACATTGAAGCAGCGTGTGCGCATCTTCAACCTGCGCTTTGCGAGTTGTTGAATTGTCGGCTTTTGATGCAGGTTCTTCGGTGTCACGCCAAAGTGGTTCACCGTCTGTACGCCAATGGCATATCAATGCCCAGCGCGGAGTAACCTCACCTGGGTACCATTTACCCTGAGCAAAAGTTGTCAATCCCTGTGGTGCAAATCGTTTTTTGAGTCGGGCCAGCAGTTCTGTGGCGCGTTCGAGTTTGTGCTCTCCCAGTGCTTCTTCGTTCCACTGTGCGCTGTCGAGATCTTCAGATGATACAAATGTGGGTTCGCCACCCATGCTAAGTCTGACGTCTTGTTGTTCGAGCTGTTGATCAACCTGTTCACCCAGTGCCAATACGTCTCGCCAGACAGAATCTGTGTAGGGCAGGGTCACACGCGGGCGTTCATCAAATCGTGCAACCCGGTTGTGGAAGTAGAAGGTGGTGGCTTCTTCACTTGCCACACCGGTTATAGGTGCTGCACTGGATGGCAACGGTGTGCAGGCCAGTGGTATGTGGCCCTCTCCGGCAAATAATCCAGAGGTAGGATCAAGTCCCACCCATCCGGCGCCGGGTAAATAAACTTCGACCCACGCATGCAGATCAGTAAAGTCTTCGGCGGCACCAACCGGTCCGTCTACCGCTTTGATATCTGGTTTCAGCTGCACCAGATATCCTGATACAAAGCGAGCAGCCAGTCCATAGTGACGTAATACTTCAACTAACAGCCAGCTGCTGTCGCGACATGATCCGCTGCCTTTTTTCAGTGTATCTTCGCTGCTTTGAACCCCGGGTTCCATTCTGAGGTTGTAGTCGATATCGCGTTGTACCGACTGATTGATGGCAACCAGCGCATCGTTGATGTTTTGTTTGACTGGTCGATTGGCAGACAACCACTCTTCCAATTGAGGACCTGCTGATCCAACCGCAAGATACGGTGTAAGCTCGGCAGCTACTGCCGGGTCGTAGTCGAATGGAAAATTCTCGGCGCTGTCTTCAACAAAAAAATCGAATGGATTAATAATATCGAGCTGAGCGATTAGATCGACCGTTACTGACAGCTCGTGGCAGGGCTTTTCAAATACCAGTCTCGCTAAGTAATTGCCGAAGGGATCCTGTTGCCAGTTAATAAAGTGCTCAGATGGCGACACCGATAAGGAATAACTCAATATTGGGGTTCTGCAGTGTGCTGCAGGCTTTAGACGAATTATATGAGGGCCGAGCGTTACGGGTTTATCGTAGCGATAGGTCGTTGTGTGGTCTATGGCGACCTTAATGCTCATGCAGGTTCCGGCTCGGGTGGAAAATAGGTTTTGGCGATGGTGTTAGCAATAACCAGTAAGCCCAGCTGTAAATCGTCCAGAAACTTGTGACGTGCATCGGCATCTGCGGCAAGCTTTGCAACATCGGCGTGTGTGAGTGTTAGTAACAGCTGATCCACTGCTGCACGCGCATGAGTGGAATGGTGCAGATACTCAAGGCACTCATCCAGATGTATTAAGCAAAACCGACACGCACCTGGCAGGTGTTTGTCATTGAGCAGAAACTTAAGACATCCCTCTGCGTTGACGGGTTGTCGGACATGTCGTCGATACATCTGCATCGCCGAGACGGAGTTTAATGCGCCTGTCCAGAGTCTGTGTTCGAGTGCGATATCGTTGGCCAGCGGGCTGATTGTGGGAGTTGCGGATACTGCAGCAGAAGAAGGTACATCCAGAACACGTGATGTCATATCTGCACGTTCAAGGTAGCAGGCCATTCTCATAAAGGTATAGGTTTGATCATGGCGCAAACTGCCGTGTACCGCTCCCGATATTGCAAGTAATCTGCGTTCTGTTGTGTCCAGGAACGTATTGCGATTTCTGATAGAGACGCCAGCCTCTGTGGAACTTTTAATGTACTGAACCAGCGCCGCTATTTTTTCATACATCTGTCTTGGGAATACATCACGTGAACCGCGCAGATTGTCTTTGACTGCCATGGCGGCGTTCAGCAGTGAACCCGGGTTGCGAGTATCTGCAATCAGAAAATGTGTGACATCTGTTTCATTGGCCTGATCAAAGTGTTCGAGATACGGTTTGTTGAGCCCTGAGATATTTATTAAAGGCATCCAGCCTTCGTGCGGTTGTACATGCGGCATATCCATCAGTGTGCGGCCGTAGACTTTCATCAGTCGTGCGGTAATCTCCATGCGCTCAAGATATCGGCTTAGCCAGAATACATTCTCAGCTACCCTTGCGAGCATTGCGTGATTACTCCTGCTCTTGTGCTGTTATTGTTACTGGTGACGATTGCATGGTTTCAACTACCCAGGTGTCTTTGCTGCCGCCACCCTGCGATGAGTTTACCACCAGTGAGCCGGGCTCAAGAGCAACCCGGGTTAAGCCCCCGGTGGTGACGGTTACTTCATCACCCTGTAAAACGAATGGACGCAAATCAACGTGGCGTGCTGCGAGTATAGGAGATGCGTCGTTGCTGTCTGCGGCAGTGTCGTAGAGTGTTGGTGAGGTAGAGATACAAAGCGTTGGCTGGCCCACATAGTTTCTGGGGTCGGCTTTTATTTGTTCTGCCATTTCACGTTGCTGTTCCGGTGTGCTGTGAGGGCCAACCAGCATGCCGTAGCCGCCTGATTCGTTAGCCGGTTTAACCACCAGTTTGTCGAGATTGTCCAAAACGTATTCAAGGTTATCGGTATCGTCGCATCGATAGGTAGGTACGTTGGCTATCATTGGCTCTTCTTTTAAGTAGTAGCGAATAATATCCGGTACATAGGCATAAACGACTTTATCGTCAGCTACTCCGGCACCGGGTGCATTTGCAATTGCCACGTTGCCTGCACGCCACGCACCCATGAGTCCGGCTACGCCAAGTGTGGAGTCCGGGTTAAAACATTCCGGGTCAATAAAGTTGTCGTCTACACGACGATAAAGCACATCGACCCTGATAAGACCATTGACGTCGAGCATATAAAGGAAATTGTCTTTAACTATAAGGTCACGGCCTTCTACCAGTTCCGCACCAATTTCCTGCGCCAGAAATGCGTGTTCAAAGTATGCGGAGTTATACACACCCGGTGTCAATACGCACAGCGTCGGGTTAGCTACCGGGCTCAGTGATGCGAGCATTCTGCGCAGGTTGTTGGTGTAGTTATCTACCGGCAATACGCGACAGCGCGCAAATAGTTCCGGCAGTGCGCGCTTCATGATTTCGCGATTTTCTATCATATACGACACACCGGATGGCACCCGCAGATTGTCTTCGAGTACATACATGGTGCCGTCGATGTCGCGTACTAAGTCGCTGCCACATATATGTGCCCACACGTTGTGCGGTGGAGTAATACCGACACACTCAGGTCTGTAGTTAACCGATGACTCAATCAGATCACGCGGTACAACACCATCATTTAGAATGTTCTGTTGGTTGTAGATGTCATGTATGAAGCAGTTAAGTGCGCGCACTCTTTGTTGCAGGCCTCGAGCGATATCCTGCCATTCACTGGCATCAATAACTCTTGGCACAATATCAAAAGGCCAGGCGCGGTCTATATTGCCTTTGTCTGAATAGACTGTGAAGGTAATACCCATTTGCCGAATGGCGAGCTCTGCCGCCTGCCGTCTTTCTGCCAGTGCCTGATCGTCCAGGGTATCGAGCCAGTCGGTGAGTTCTGCGGCAGCCGGTCTGGGTGAGCCTGCGTTATCTAACAGTTCGTCGTAGCAGGAGCTTGTATAATTTTTCCAGCGACTGCGCCGCTCAGAATCAGTCATTTTCAACCAGCGCTGGTGGCGCTTCGGTGCGATTCACATCCACTTCAACCTTTAGCTCGTGCTTGCCACCACCGTAAACAACACCCTTTATAGGTACAACATCAGCGTAGTCGCGGCCCCAGGCTGTTGTTACATATTGTGCGTCAGGGCGCTTGTTGTTGGTTGGGTCAAAGTCAACCCAGCCGTGCCCCGCTGCGAACACTGCGTACCAGGCATGTGAGGCGTCTGAGCCCTGCAGCTTGGCTTGTCCGGGTGGTGGCAATGTCTCAAGATAACCACTGACGTATCGAACAGGTACTTGCTGTCGACGCAATACAGCGATGGCCAAATGTGCAAAGTCCTGACAAACACCTTTGCGAGCTGAAATAATTTTGCTCAACGGAGTTATCAGAGTAGAAAATCCCGACTCATAGGTAAATGTATTGTAAATATGACTCATCAGCATATTGGCGTATTCAATAACTGGTGTGGTGCCAATCGGTAATTCATCAATTATTGCATCAACTGTACGATCCAAAGGTATCGATGGCGATGGCAATAAGCAATCTCGCGCCATCAGTGCATCGGTTGTGAGCTGGTTTTCAATGTTAGTGAGATTGTTCGGCGCAGATTCCGATGACGGCAGTGGTGGAAGTGTGTCTGCGGTTTCAATTAATGAAGTGATTATGATGTCGCATTCATGATGTGTGGCATACAAATTAAATGAGGCCAGTGAATTGCCGTACTGATCAGCGCGCTGGTAGATTGAATTAGGTGTTGGTGTTACCGCCACTGTTGTTCGCAAACAGCTTTGCGTTTTTGTGTTTCTGGGTAAAAGACAAATCTGGTTTAACGACTGACTGGCAGATGCGCTATAGCTGTAGTGTGTTCTGTGTCGAACTGACAGTTTCACGCCTTTGACTCTTGGTGACTGTTGTTAGTGGTCTCTGTTGTTTCCGTTGGTGCGGAATGAAAGTTTCCAACATCCTGTCTTTTTTCTGTATGAGTAAAGTACTGCGCTGTTATTGCATCTGCCATTGAGGCAGGCAGCTTTTGCAATTCTTCCAGAAACCGGTTTA
>CAYLZS010000482.1:0-22442 GCA_964388065.1 uncultured Granulosicoccaceae bacterium | reverse complement strand
CGGCGGCACCCTGCAAACCGTCCAGCAGTCTTTCTTTATCGCGCTCTGTTTGCAGCCTGCCTACAAACCAGGTTCCGGCGTTTGACAAACCTTTGTAGTCAATCAACCGGGTTCTGCGTGGCTACCACCATACCGACACCAAACGCACGTGCCTGTTTGAGCATTCTCAGCATCGGTTTTTTCGATGGAGGATTTGCCGTTGGTGGCAGATAACCGAATATCTCATCAAAATATACCAGCGCACGTAAACTGGTGGTCCCTGCCTGTGAGCGCATCCAGGTCTCTATGGCTGAATACAACAGAGTGACTATAAACATGCGCTCGGTTTCACTCAGGTGCGCTATGTAGAAAATACTGTGCTTCGGCTTGCCATCCTCTGTATACATAAGCGACTGTATATCCAGCGGCTCCCCGGTAATCCAGGGTTGGAACGACGGTGCTGCAATAATACTGTTGAGCTTCATGGCAAGTGCCATGCGCTTTTTCTTCGGAAAAAATTCATCAACGCTGAAAAACCCGAGCTTTTCAAAGGGCGGGTTCTGCGTTTGCATGATCAGTCCGCCCATATCAATATCTTTGCCGGCGGCCCATGCGTCGGCAATGATTTTTGACAATAAAATATGTTCGGGGTCGCTAATCGGATCAATATCATCAAGCCCAATCAAACCCAATAATGCGGTGACTGTACCCTCAATCTGCTCCAGTAATACCTCCTGATTAGACTGCCAGTCCGCCTGAGGGGCTTTGAGTGAAGCAAGAATACTGATAGGTTTGCCAGAGGTTGACCCGGGTGTATAGACCGCACGTTCAACCGAATCTTTAAGGCGCTGAATGCGGTCAGACTCAATACCCCATCCACTCAACCCGTTCTTCCAGAGCTTTGCAGTGTCCGCGGCTGCCTGATCAACGGTCACCCCATCGCGCCGCGCGTTGTCAGCGTTGATCCAGGGTTTGAAATCTTCTGGAAGTAACTCCGGAAAATGCAGCAGCAAATTGGTGATATCGCCTTTAGGGTCAATCAGGATTGCAGGCAGATTGTTCAGTGCTGCCTCTTCCATTATATCGAGGCAAAGCCCGGTCTTACCGGAACCCGTCATGCCGACAACAACTGCATGGGTAGTTAAATCATCCGGGTCGTATGTCTGCGCTTCTTCGGTAGTCTCACCATCTTCCGGATTGACGCGGCGACCGATATAAAACTCATTGGGAAATCTACTGAGGTCATTTCTTTAATACGCTAATGCAGATAAGGCAAGATAACAAATTCACACGACTACCGATACCAGCAACAAAAACCGCACAGGTAATGAGTACGGAGCACGGTTATCGAATCACAGACTCAAGTGGTGCGACAGACAGAAGATCTGAACTAATGCGAATCATGTCTTCTATTGGCGTGCCAATCAGGCTGGTGCTGCCTGACTCCGCCCTGGTATTCGGATTGGTACCTTGAGATAAAACAGATCGTGGCACCGTAGTGACCGAACGTAAAACCGATTCCAGATCGATTCCTGCCCCATAATGCATCAGGCGGATTGCACCGGTGAGGTCAAGGTCAGCGCCAGCCAGTGTGCCGTTGGCGAGAGTCAGACGACCATCGCGCCGATATATTGTGCGATCGTTCAGTGTAAACGACTGGTGATCCGTTCCGGCAGGTGCCATCGCATCAGTTACCAGATAAAACCTGTCACTGACGGATTTACCATTCCACGCTGCACGTATCGATGCGGGGTGAACATGGATACCATCGGCAATCAATCCAACACTCAACGCATCGCAATCAATAGCAGCACCCGTAAGCCCCGGTTCACGACTGCCCAGCTGGCTCATGGCATTGAACAGGTGTGTCACGCAGCGAGCACCCGCTTTGTGATAGTCAACACAAGTGTCATAGCTTGCATCGGTATGACCAAGTGCCACTATGACTCCCGCCTCAGCAAGCGCATTCACCTGTTGTGTGGTGACATTCTCGGGAGCGACGGTCACCATCAGACATGGCAGATCTCGCGCCGCTTCCAGCAGAACATTCAGATCTGCCGAATCCATTGGCCGGATGTACTGTTCCGCATGTGCGCCTTTTTTTGCGACAGACAGATGCGGGCCTTCAAGATGTAAGCCGGCAATACCTGCAACATTTTTATCTATGGCTTGCTCTACTGCGTTTATTGCTGCAACGGTAGTATCGAAAGTGTCGCTTATTAACGTTGGCAGCAAACAAACTGTACCGAGTTTTCGGTGGGCTTCAGCTATCGTCACAAGATTCTGCAGACTCGGACCGTCGTTTAACATCACGCCGCCACCGCCATTGACCTGCAAATCAGTGTAGCCAACGGATAAGACATCATTATCAAGCTCTATAACTCTTTCAGCTGACGACGCTGCACTTACTACAACAACATCTGTACAAACTCCGTTTACAAAAATCGCACAGTGATCTTCAAGTAACTCGACGCCATTAAAAATTCGACCACCGGCACAAACTATCCTTTCACTGGCCACAATAATTATTGACTAACCTCGCGACTAAATGCCCGAGCCAGTTCAATGGCACCGTCCAGCGGTTCCCCTTTTGCCTCAGCGACACAACATCGCATAGCTTGTGGAAGATAAGGAATGTATTCAGGCCCCAGTCCACCGGTCATACAGAGTGTGCCGTTGTTCCATCCAATTTTTGATACGGTATCTGCAATCAGCGCAGCACCTTCATTGAATATTTGCACTGCAATCACATCATTTTGCCGACTATATTCAGACACTTTTCTCGCCAGCTGCCCAAACTCGATCGCACTGGCATGGCTTGCAAATTCCAGAATACCTGTTGGGCTTGTGTAGTAATCCATGATCGATTCTGTTAAGCCGGACTTACTCACCAATCCATCGGTTGCATATAAGGTCAATGACAAAGCCCGACAACCCATCCAGCGCGCCGATGCGATATCATCAAGGACACCACCCCAGCCACCAACGAAACGCTGCGTGTTATTACTTTGAACCCCAAAAAAAGAGCCGGTACCACAGTGTGCAATTATTCCATCCTGAGATCCGAGTGCGGCACAAACTGCAGATCTTTTATCGCCCTCTATTTTAACGATTGTAAACGGTAACGATTCCTGCAGAGCACGCGCAACTCGTTGATCAACTACACCTGCAAGTCCAAGATACGCCGGTGTATCAGTAAGCACGTCCAGCGAAACAGACAGGTTGCCACTGAGTTCGTGCAGTCCCGAGGTAATCGTTTGCACCGTTCCATCAAAATCAGTAAACGCATTTGCCGCACCTTTAACAACAATTTCGCAGCCATTATCTGCTATAGCTGCAATGCGACAGTTGGTGCCACCACCATCTACTGCAATTGCTGTAATTTTCGAGGCATCATTCATAACCTTAAAAAATCCCTCGTGGTGTCATTCGTCTGCAGATCGCTCGCACTGCCGACTCACATTTACGCTTAACTAAAAAATTTTTTGCATTGCGCAGTGACTTTTATCACATCGTCAATATCGACATCTTTATGCAGCACCAATCGAATGGTTTCACCAATACTTACGAGTATTTTTTTAGATTCCAGAAAAGCCGCAAGCTCAGTGGCAACTCGTTTGCCGCAAGGAAGAAATACCATATTGGTCTGTACGCTTTCTTCGGTCATATGCAGCTCTTCGATATCCCGCAGACCTTCAAACAATGCTCTGGCATGGTCGTGATCAAATTGCAGTCGATCGACATTTTCATCAAGCGCTATCACACCTGCAGCTGCAATATAACCTGCCTGACGCATTCCACCTCCCAGCATCTTACGCCATCGCCTGGCCTGATGAATAAACTCACCACTACCACACAAGACCGAACCCACTGGTGCGCACAGTCCTTTGGACAGACATACCGAGACAGAATCAAAGTGACGACTGATTTCTTTTACATCAACACCGTGGTGAACCGCGGCATTAAAAATTCTCGCGCCATCGAGGTGCAGTATCAGGCCTTTTGAGTCGGCCAGTTCACGAGCTGCCGGCAGATAGTCCATTGGCAGCGCCCGACCATGAAAAGTATTTTCAATTGCCAGTAGTCGCGTACGCGCAAAGTGCGGATCATCCGGCTTAATAACTGATTCTATAGTCTCAAGCGCTAACGTACCGTCTTCGCGGGCGTCAATTGGCTGTGGCTGAATGCTCCCCAGCACAGCGGCACCCCCACCCTCGTATTTATAGGTATGGGCTTGCTGCCCCACTATATACTCATCACCACGCTGGCAATGCGTAAGCAATGCAATCAGGTTTGTTTGCGTACCGCTCGCCGCATACAACGCCGCCTCGAAGCCAAGCTTAGTCGCTGCCTGAGCCTCCAGCTCGTTCACCGTTGGATCTGAGCCATAGACGTCGTCACCTACTTTTGCAGCGGTCATGGCTTTTTTCATGGCAGGTGTTGGCGTGGTAACCGTATCGCTGCGCAGATCTATCATTGTATTTTCCGGTTTAAATTCAGCCAGCTGATCGATTAGCTGTGATGTTGTCGGGTTTTAGCACCAATCACCTACACGCTTTGATCGGTCTTTTTTATACTGTTGTTAAACCGATCCATCTCTTCCACAAAAGGCAACAAACCCGGCTTGTGCTCAACAACTTCAGTACGGGTAAGCCCGTCTATCTCATGCGGAAAAATCAACCATTTATCCGTTTCATGAATGTAGTAATGTGGAGTCAGAGAAGTTCTGTTTTTGGCAGGCTTAAAGTACGGGGTGGCGATGCGTATTTCTGACGGCGTATTGCGCCGGGCTTTTGCGGTTAAGGTATTGATCACACCCTGCACACTTAAACCGGTATCGTATACATCGTCTACTATAAGCAGAGAATCATCCGCATTGATATTGTTAATCAGGTAATCGAGTCCGTGTACACGCACCGGCGCTTCCAGCCGACTCTTGCCACTGTACGATGAAGTGCGAATTGAAATATGGTCTGTATGTACTCCGTAGAAGTCGAGCATTTCCTGCACTGCAATTCCAACCGGTGTGCCACCGCGCCAGACACCAACAATAAAGTTGGGATGAAATCGGTCTTTCAGGATACTGACTGCCAGCCGCCATGAGTCTTCGAGTAACGACTGCGCAGAAATAAATTGCTTGTCAGACATAAAATACTAGCCTGCGGTTAGCTGGTGAATACTGTCTAGTTCAGCTGAGATTTTTTTCAGCGTGTTAACCGGATCTGCTGACCCTGTTACCGATCGACCAATAACCAGATAATCTGCACCACTTTCTATAGCTTTGACCGGTGTCATTATACGACGTTGATCAGATGCGCTATCTCCCGCCAGTCGAATACCCGGTGTTACTTTTAACAGCGCTGGCACTTTCGTGCCAAGCAGTGATGCCTCAAGTGCCGAGCAGACAACACCGTCGCATCCGGCCTTTAATGCAAGCGTTGCCAGCAATTCCACCTGCGAATTTATCGGTGCCGCAACGCCTGTGGCCTGCAGTTCTTTTTGTTCCATGCTGGTTAGAACAGTCACTGCAATCAGTAACGGTGGGCGGCTGTTGGTTTTATCAAGCGCTTCTCGTGCGGCAGCCATCATTCGCTCACCACCTGCGGCATGAACATTTACCATCCAGACTCCCAGTTCACTCGCAACTCTGACAGCACCGGATACGGTATTGGGTATATCGTGGAATTTTAAATCCAGGAACACATCGAAGTTTTCTTTTTGCAGCGCTTCAACGATATTCGGCCCGGCACTGGTGAAAAGCTCTTTGCCAACCTTTACCCGACAATATTCGGGATCAAGCGTTGCCGCGAGTGCGAGTGCCGATTTTTCTGTAGACGTATCAAGCGCTACTATGATTTTTTTTGCATCATTCAACTTGCTGTTACTCCCGAGCTCATTACTCACCCTCCGCTCCTATAATTACTTTCACAGAGTTCCAGTTCTCACAGCCGGGACACAGCCACTGAATCTGCTTGCAGCGATACCCGCACCGGTTACACAGGTACACTGGCTTTTCGTCGGTAACATCACGCAGCATGTCTACTACGGCAGCTACTTTTTCACGGTCCTCGGTTTTAATTAATTTCAATTCAAATTCAGCCCAGTCACGCAGGCCTCTAAGGGAGGGTCGCTTTGCCAGCTGTTCAATAAAAAACTCAGACGCCTTAGCCTCACCTTCCAGCTTGCTGATAGCGTCGCGCGCGAGCTTAATAACGGAATAACTGTTTTGCCGACCGCGAACATACTCCAGGTGTTTTCGAAGTGCTTCTTCATCATCAACTTCGTGCAGAGCAAAAAACCAGGACTGGGCAATTTCCGGTACGAGTTCGGGATGATGTTCTTCAATTTGTTCAAAGTTTGAAATCGCCTCACGATACTGCTTTAGCTCAATGCAGTATCGACCAAGCATCACCAGCGCGCGGCTGCAATGTGGCTCTGACTTCAATGCGCGCTGCAACCACTTTTCCATTGCAGGCAAGTTGTCTTCAAGTTCTGCAATGACTGCAAGCTCACAATAGTATTGTGCTTTTCGTGCAGCGCGTTCTCCGGCCGCCATTGACGTACTAACACTCGCAAGCTCAATAGCGTCTTCCCACTCCTGTTGCTTTTCATACAGCCGCAGCAAACTTGCCTGCGATGCCGCATCTTCGGGGTTGTCTTTAACCAGTGGTTTTAACAGAGCTTCAACACGATCCAGCAAACCCGCACCGGCATAGTCCCGCGCCATTTCAAGTTTGACCTTGCGCTGTTGATCGTCCGACAAGTGACCTCTGGAGAGCAGATGTTCATGCACTGCAATCGCACGTGAGTATTCACCCCGGCGCCTGAATGCATCACCGAGTGTCAGGTAGAGTTCAACGGAGTTGTCGTCGACCGCATATTGCTCAAGTAGATTATTGAGCTCCAGATCGCGCTCGACCTGATCGTTGTGATCGGGCAATAGCGTCGATAGATCCGAACCCGGGTTGCGGGTGAGAATACGAGGTAGATTGGAAAGCGAATGGCGAAGTTTTTCGTACCCGATGCACCAGCCAGCAAAGCCCGCCAGCAACACCAGCCACCAGGAAAATTCCATGGATTTAATGCTACTTAGATGTCGGTAGAAACCTGTGGTCTAATTCTGACTTGCAACTGGCGAATTGTCGAGCACTTAGCCCGACCTGCGTGGAGATTTCCCTGAAGTTCGGGTGAACCAGTGGGTATAACCTGCCAGGTATGAACAACTATCAGGCGTGGTCTGTGAGGAATGAATCCAGAATGATGAATCCGGATTCAGGCGTCAGTTCCGGTTTTAGGCTGATCCTGCAGATCATTGCCGTCGCTTTTTCCGCCGCCAGCCTTTTCGTTAATGCTGTTTACGCGTTCTCGCAACTCTTTACCTGGCTTGAAATGAGGAACGTGCTTGCCGGTTAATGCGACAGCATCACCGGACTTCGGGTTACGTCCCATTCGAGGTGGCCTGAAGTGCAGAGAAAAGCTACCAAAACCGCGAATCTCAATTCTCTCGCCGGTGGAAAGAGACTGGCTCATACGCTCAAGCAGGCTCTTCACGGAGAGTTCAACATCGCGCAGCGCCAGGTGCTTTTGGTTCTCAGCTAGCGCTTCTATCAGATCAGATTTTGTCATTGGCCATCACTCCGGGGGGTTTAGTGTGCCTGTGGCTCACGAGATTGCACCAATTAATAGAGGCGCCCGGTTCCGGGCACCTCCTTACTCAACTACTTTTTTATCAAACCGCGCATTTACTCAGGAGCCGGCGCATCATCTGCCGGAGCATCATCTGCTGCCGAAGGATCGCCTGACATTTGCTCCTTCATCAAGTCGCCAAGCGTGGTAGAAGTTGCGGCGGAACTCTGCGCATAATCACGCATCGCCTCGCCCTCTTCATCCGTCTCTTTGGCTTTTATCGAGAGTGAAATTGCACGCGCTTTGCGATCAATATTGACGAATTTTGCCTCGAGCTCTTCACCTTCTTTGAGGTGCATTTTGAGATCTTCGACACGGTCGCGAGCGTACTCGCTGGCGCGCAGAATGCCTTCTACGCCATCACCAAGATTGACCATCGCAAACTTACTATCGACTTCAGTGATTGTGCCTTTAATGATGGACCCTTTAGGATTATCAGCAACAAACTGACCGAATGGATCCTGCTCAAGCTGCTTCACACCAAGTGAAATGCGCTCGCGCTCCGGATCTACAGCAAGCACGATAGCTTCGATTTCCTGGCCTTTCTGGAAGTTGCGCACCGCTTCTTCGCCGGTATCGTTCCAGGAAAGATCAGACAGGTGGATCAAGCCATCAATGCCGCCTTCAAGACCAATAAAGATACCGAAATCGGTGATTGACTTAACCTTGCCGGAGACTCTGTCGTTCTTGTTGAAGTTCTGCGAGAACTCATCCCATGGATTCTGCTTACACTGCTTCACACCAAGAGAAATTCTGCGACGCTCTTCATCGATGTCGAGGATCATCACCTCTACTTCATCACCGAGGGCTACAACCTTGTTCGGGTTGACGTTGCGGTTAGTCCAGTCCATTTCAGAAACGTGAACCAGACCTTCAACACCTTCTTCTATCTCTACAAAGCAACCGTAGTCTGCGATGTTAGTGACTTTACCGAAGATACGGGTGTTTTCAGGGTAACGTCGTACCAGATCCGCCCATGGATCATCACCCAGTTGCTTAAGACCAAGCGATACACGATTTCGCTCGCGATCAAACTTTAAGACCTTAACTTTCATTTCCTGACCGACTTCAACCACCTCACTTGGATGCTTAACACGCTTCCAGGCCATATCGGTGATGTGCAGCAGTCCGTCTATGCCGCCAAGATCAAGGAACGCACCGTAGTCGGTAAGGTTCTTGACGATACCAGTGACTTCCTGACCTTCCTGCAGGCTTTCGAGCAATTGCTCGCGCTCTGCACTGTATTCAGATTCAACCACTGCACGACGCGATACAACGACGTTGTTTCTGCGGCGATCAAGTTTGATTACTTTGAATTCAAGCTCTTTGCCTTCGAGGTAGCTGGTGTCACGCACTGGCCGTACGTCAACCAGTGAACCTGGCAGAAAAGCGCGGATATCATTAATTTCAACAGTGAAGCCACCTTTGACTTTGCCGGTAATGGCACCAGTGACAATTTCTTCTGTTTCCTGTGCTTTCTCAAGCACTGCCCATGAACGGGCGCGTTTGGCTTTTTCGCGTGAAAGGCGGGTTTCACCAAAACCGTCTTCGACGGAATCGAGCGCTACCTCAACCACTTCACCGACGCTAACCGACACACTGCCAGTTTCATCGAGGAACTGCTCAACCGGAATAACACCTTCCGATTTGAGACCAGCGTGGACCATGACAAAGTCACCGCTTATTTCTACAACTGTGCCGGTAAGGATTGCACCGGGCTTCATTTGGGTTTGGGAGATACTCTCCTCAAACATATCGGCAAAAGATTCAGACATTAAGTTAGATGTTCCAGGGATTAGAATACAATGCTCCAGACATTCCAGGCCCGGGCAAGGCGATTAAAGGTCACTGCATCCGTTGCAGCGGTGAGATCAAAAGTAATCAGTACGATTATAATCTATTTTCAGCAAAATCAAGCACTTTTGTGACCACTTCTTCGATAGTCAGCTGCGTAGAGTCAATACTGATTGAGTCAGCAGCCGGCACCAGTGGTGCTATTTCGCGGTTATGGTCACGGTCATCTCGCGCAATAATGTCCGCGAGTAAACCCGCAATGTTAGCTTCTATCCCTTTGTTAATCAACTGTTTATGTCGTCTTTCTGCGCGGATCTGAGGGCTTGCCGTCAGATAGATCTTGAGAACGGAATCCGGAAAAATTACCGTACCCATGTCGCGACCATCTGCGACCAGACCCGGCATTCTCCGGAAGCGTTTCTGTCGATCGAGAAGTGCGGTACGCAAGGCCGGAATGGCGGCAATTCTTGACGCGCGATCACCGACTTCTTCACGTCTCAGATCGAGGGTGACTTCCTGACCACCCAGTTCCACCTGGCTGTCACCAGAACCACTACGTTTGAATACAATTGGCGCGGTGCGACCCAATTCAACCAGCGCACGCGTATCGTCTTCCGGCACCATCTTGTTTAACGATGCCAGCGCCACGACCCGATAGAGTGCTCCGCTGTCGAGAAAGTGGAAGCCAAGTTTTTCGGCCACAGCACTTGCGATAGTGCCTTTGCCGGAACCACTTGGTCCGTCTATGGTAATCACCGGTGCCAGTTTCGAGCTCTGCTTACTGTTGCCGTTGGAGGGATCATCGGGTGCCATACCGGAGCTACTGTGACTATTTTTCGCAGGAGTTACGTCACTGGAAATTTTATCTGCTAGTGTCGAAATAGTACTACTCATCCCGCTCGTCCTCAGTCGGCGCTGCTTATATTCAATCCGAGTTCTGACATCAAACTAAAGAAGCCCGGAAACGATGTATCAATATGCTGGGTATCCTTTACCGTAATTGGTGCAGATGAACAGAGAGCCGCCACACAAAATGACATAGCAATGCGATGATCAAAGTGTGTCTCGACAACCCCACCAGAAATATTTGACTGTTTGACGATCATACCGTCATCAGTGGCGGTTGCATCTGCTCCAATATTTTTCAGCCCCTCTGCCATTGCTGCAATCCGATCGCTTTCTTTAACCCGCAGTTCAGCCGCTCCGGTAATCCGGGTTGTTCCACTGGCAGCAGTTGCCGCCACAAACACGACAGGCAGTTCATCGATAGCCAGCGGTACAAGGTGCTCCGGAACATCAATACCATGAAGTTCCGCGCTTTTAACACGGATATCTGCAACTGGCTCATCACCTGCCATTCTTTCGTTTTGCAGAGTGATGTCAGCGCCCATTAGCTTTAGTATGTCAAGAACACCAGTACGAGTCGGGTTGACTCCTACTCCGGTAATGGTGACATCAGAACCTTTGGCAATACTCGCGGCAACTAATAAAAACGCTGCTGATGAAATGTCTGCCGGTATCTCAAGATCACAGGCGTTTAACCTGCCACAGCCTTCCAGTGAAACGTGGTTACCTTCCGTTTTAACCGGGTAGCCAAAGGAGCGCAACATACGCTCGGTATGATCACGTGTCGGTGCTGGTTCCGTTACACTGGTGACACCATCACCATATAAACCCGCCAGTAATACACAGGATTTAACCTGCGCACTGGCAACTGGCAGATCGTAGTGAATAGCATTGAGTTGACTCGCAGGCTTAACTAGCAGTGGCGGCATACCCTGATCATCGCCCTGTATATCAGCACCCATCTGTTTTAATGGATTGATAATCCGGCTCATCGGCCTGCGAGACAAGGACTCATCACCAGTGATTCTGGTGTTAAAAGATTGCGCCGCAAGAATTCCGGCTATCAAACGCATACCGGTTCCGGCGTTACCCATGTAAATATCGCTGGAAGGTGCTTTTAAACCATGCAGACCTACGCCCCGAATGCGCAGCGATGTATCACCGGTTTTTTCTATGCTGACACCCATCTCTGAAAAAGCTTTGGCGGTATTTAAGCTGTCTTCACCAGTGAGAAAACCGCTGATGTTTGATTCACCTTCAGCCAGAGAAGCAAAGATAACCGAGCGATGTGAACAGGACTTATCACCGGGCACGGTAACGACTCCGTTGATGCTGCCACCTGCTTCGATTTGGGTATTAGTGCTTTTCATGGTTGATACTTGCTGACTGGATCGCACAACTTACATTTTCTCGCTGGTTTAATTTTTCGACTTTTTTTCTAAACTTGCAGAACGCAACACTTCGGTATCTCGGGTCCGTTTCGCTGTAACGAAGAGCTGTTCAAGTGTCTCACCATCTTTTGAATCGATAGCATTAACCAGCGTGTCGAGCCCGTCCCTGAACTTGCCGAGTGAAGCAAGCAACGCGTCTCTATTGTAAAGACAAACATCTCGCCACATCACCGGATCACTCGACGCTATTCTTGTGTAGTCTGCAAAGCCGCCACCCGCGTGATGCAGCACAGGTGATTCCTTGTCCATTCGATACAGTGTTTCGACCAGACTGAATGCTAGCATGTGCGGCAGGTGACTGGTGGCTGCGAATACCGAATCGTGATGCTGTGGGTCCATCTGCTCAATGATTGCACCGGTGGATTTCCACACCGCAGCAACACGCTCTGAAGCGGTCGAAGATGTTTCAGCAACCGGTGTCAGAATTAAGCGCTTACCCTGATACAGTGATGCAAAGCCCGCCTCTACTCCACTGTGTTCCGTACCGGCAATCGGATGTGCCGGCACAAAGTTCTCAAAATTTGGCAGATGCCGGCGGGCAGACTCAATCACACTCTGCTTCACACTGCCGGCGTCAGTGACTATTGTGTGCGACCCGAGCGCCGGTGCCATCTTTTCAAGCACGGTATCGATCGCACCCACAGGTGTTGCGAGCAGCACCAGATCACTCTTTTCTACCGCCTCCGGGAGTGATGTGCAGTAGCTATCGACAATGCCGAGCTCAACTGCGCGCTGCAAACTCTGCTCATTTCGACCGACACCAACAAAACGCGCCTCGTACCCTGCCTCACGCAACGCAAGGGCAAACGAGCCGCCAATCAGGCCTACGCCGACGATGGTTATGTTTTGAGTCATTGAATTCAGGATAGAAACATCGGTTTGGCGTTGGCCGGCGCGCTTACTGGCCGTAATGGCTGGCCGTAATGCAAGCCGTAAGGCTGGCCGTCATGGCTGGCCACACTGGCTGAGCTTGCCGCGAAAACCCTAGTGTACTGCAACCGACGGGCTTTGCCGACCGGAACTTCTGCGCAAAGTGTGAATCGTGACCCACCCGATGGCGCGCTACCTGCTGCCGGTACCTGATGCTGAACTCCCGATTTATCCGGACAGTTTAAACACACGAATACCTAACAGCGCTCACGGAATTTTTAGCATGTCATTGCTTTCAAAACACTCACCGATCAATACAAAGTCGACTCACCTGTCACGCGTCAAATGTATCGCACTGGTGTTGCCAATCGCTGTTACAGCAGGTTGCGCAGGCCTGCAAAACCGCGACATCATTGACTACACAGTCTCTGAAGCAGAATACATTGCACTGACTACACCTGCGGCACCGCAGAAAGAGTTAGTTGCATCCAACGACACTAAGCAAAAATCAGGGAAGACATCAGGTTCAGTTCTCGTTGCTGAAGCTGCAGCAAAAGCTGCACAGCGCAAAACTTTGCCGGAACCCGTTATAGCTGCAGCAAAGCCTGCACCTGCGCCAGCTACGGTTAAAATGGAAGATAAAAAAGACGCATTGCTGCCATCGCTTACGAAGGCAGAAAAAGCAGCAGAACCGGAACTTGCCGCAGCAATAGATATTAATAAACTGGGCTTTACCCCATCAGTTTATGCCAGTGCCGGTCTTGGCGTTAGCCGAATAAACCCTGATACCAGTGCCGCACCCGGGTTTGACGTCGCTGATGAAGTTGCCGCCGCCGGTCAGGTAACGTTAGGTGTGGATTTGTTTAAAAACCTGTCTGTCGAATTACATTCAGCTGACTTCGGAAGCACCGCCATATCACCACAAGGCCGGGTAAACTTTCATGTTAATGGTGTTAGCGCACTGTTGTACGCAGGTAAGGCTGCTGGCAGATATCGTCGAAACGGCTGGAACGGTTTTGCACGAATCGGCTACAACGAAATCGAAAACACACCGGTTGGCGATGTACCGTTCATTGAACAAAGCACGGCGCGCGGGTCTTTTGGTTTAGGCGTTGAGTACAACACTCGTCGCGGCTTTGGTTTCCGCGCCGACGCAACCGCCTTCGACGGCGACGTACAGTACGGTCAGCTCGGTGTTCTATACCGCGTTGGTAAAAAGCCAAAGCGTCGTCCCCTGGCACTCGCTGCTAAAACACCGGCAGCACCGAAATCACCAGCAACCCCGTTAAAAAAGTCGGGAGCTACCCCGGTACTGCAGGCAGCCTTACCAAAACCATCAGCAAATAAGCTGACAAATGCTGAAGCCATTGCGCTGGCACAAGCCAACCCGACGGCACGCAAACCAAATCTCGACAGCGAAATAAAGCTCAGCCAAATCACCCCGAGAATTGACCAGAGAGCTGACGAGTGCACACAACTCAACGGCACAATAAACGACGTCACTTTTAGCAACGGTTCAGCACGACTAACTCGTGCCGCATCCAGCGAGCTAAACAACGTGGCACACACGCTTAACGGTTGCGCTAACCGTCGGGTTATTGTTTCCGCACACACTGACAACTCGGGTTCTGCAATCGCAAACCATCATCTATCAAAAATGCGTGCCCGCACAGTTGCGTTATATCTGGGACGTCGCGGTGTAGACATAAACCGTATCAGCGCAGTCGCCTATGGTGAAAGTCGCCCGGTGACATCTAATAACAGCGCCGAAGGCCGTATGCAAAACAGAAGAGTTGAGCTCGAAGTCAGATAAATCCAGGTGAGTTATTAAACGCTGCTATAACAGAAGCAAAAATATTAACGAGGCACACCTTTCGCGGTGTGCCTTTATTTGTGTTGAAACTATATCTGCCCGGAAAAACCTTAATAGCTATTGGGCATCCGGAAACTTATTTTTTTTAGAGACAGCGACAAAAAGCGCAGGGTAGATAAGCTCGCGCATACATCAACCCAGGTATCCATGGTGGATGCGCAAGCTTATCCACCCTACATTTTGTTGGTTAAATCTGGCGAGCTTTTATCATTCCTTCAATTGCAAATATGCTTTTAAGTGTATCTGCAGGTACTTCTTTGGCAGTATCAATCAGGGTACAGGCGACAGTGCCCTTTGATTCGTTGATCATGTGTTCAATGTTAACCGACGACAGCCCGAGCTGGTGCGAGATCTGGCCAACCATGTCAGGCACATTCTTGTGGATCAGGCACAGGCGATAATCACTTTTGCGCGCAAGCTCTACTGATGGAAAGTTGACCGAGTTGCGGATGTTTCCGTTTTCAAGATAATCCTGCAACTGATCTGCAACCATGATCGCACAGTTCTCTTCAGCTTCTGCAGTAGATGCCCCTAAATGCGGCATCACAACAACTCCCGGATGTGCAATGGTCTCGGTGGTTGGAAAGTCAGTGATGTAGTTTTTCACTTTACCCGTATCAAGCGCTTTGATTACAGCCGCATCATCAACTATTCCGGATCGCGCAAAATTCAGAATCACTGCTCTGTCAGGCATGTTGGCAATGCTCTGCTCGTTGATCAGGTTTCTGGTTGCATCTATCAATGGCACATGAACCGTTACAAACTCACTGCTTGAAATAACTTCATCAACACTGGTCGCCTGTTCGACATCGCGGTTTAACTTCCAGGCGCTGGCGACAGTGAGCCCGGGATCAAAGCCGACTACCTTCATACCCAGCGCTATGGCCGCGTTGGCAACCTCAACACCGATAGCACCCAGACCGATAACTCCCAGTGTTCTGCCCGGTAACTCGTGACCAACAAACTTCTTTTTGCCGCCTTCCACTTCGCGATCGAGCTCATCACCACTCGATTGCAATCCACGAGTATATGAAACTGCATCCACCAGGTTGCGCTGTGCAATAAACAAGCTCGCAATCACCAGCTCCTTTACTGCATTGGCGTTAGCCCCCGGAGCATTAAAGACGGGCACGCCCATCTCTGTCAGACGGTCAACCGGAATATTGTTGACTCCGGCACCAGCACGCCCAACGGCCTTAAGGTTGGTGTCAAACTCCATCTCGTGAATTTTTTGTGAGCGCAGCATGATCGCATCTGGCTCGGTGGTATCTTCGCTAACACCGAATTTCGATGAATCGAAACGCTCAAGGCCAAGCGGGGAAATATTATTGATCGTTTGAATCTGGTGCAGCATGTTTTTCCATTAAAAAAATGGTGGGGAGTCAAAGGGGTTTACGAGTGGCTTCCAGAACCCTGTGATTGGAGTCAACAGGTGAACTGTGAACAGGTTTCGCGGTTTGGGCATCGAATAATAAAGCGACTGTTAATTGTGCAGCAGCGACTAATTAGTGTCCAGAGATAATTGATCACTTCATGGGGCTGGTCTTCGCGGTGTGAGCAACACAACAGGTGTTAATCCGAATCAATTAACACTCGTTGATAACTATACAATCGCTTTAGTTGTCGGTTGGATTGTCTTCAGTGTTGTCAGCGCTGGAATCATCCGAATCGTTATCGTCTGAAGCGCTATTCTCTGCGGTGCCATTTTCTGCAGTCTCATTTTCTGCAGACCTTGGGTCAGAAGCTCCCTGCTCGGCTTCTTCAACAGACTCGTCGTCATCTTCATTAACAACTCTGACCACCTGAACCAGCTTTTCCTCATCACTGGTTCTGATCAGTTTGACACCCTGAGTATTGCGACCCAGTACACTGATGCCGTCAACAGCGGTTCGTATCAGTGTGCCACTGTTGGTGATAAGCATCACTTCATCGCTGTCCTGGACCTGGACGGCACCGACTACATCGCCGTTGCGCTCTGTGGTTTTGATATCGATAACACCTTTACCACCACGGCCTTTGGTCGGGTATTCTGTTGTCTGGCTGCGTTTACCGTAGCCATTTTCCGTTGCAGTGAGAATGTCCCCTTCAGCTTCAATCACAATTAGTGATATGACAGATTCTCCCTCTGCGATGCGTATACCGCGCACACCAGCAGCGGTTCGACCCATCTTGCGTACTGCACTTTCATCAAAGCGCATTGCCCGACCACTGCTTGAGATCAGCATGATGTCCTGGCCGCCATCAGTGAGTGCTACGTTGATGAGCTGATCATCAACCCGCAGATCAATGGCAATAATTCCATTGGCACGCGGACGTGAAAAATCAGCCAGAGAAGTTTTCTTAACAACGCCGTTTCTGGTGGCAAAGAATACATACTGGTCTTCAGCGTATTCGCGTACCGTTAATACGGCACTGACTCTTTCATTTTCTTCCAGTGGCAGAAGATTAATAATCGGCCGACCACGCGCTCCGCGACTGGCAATTGGCAATTCATAAACGCGCTTCCAGTAGACTTTGCCGACACTGGTAAAGAACAATACAGTGTCGTGCATACTGGCGACGAAGAGCTTATCGATAAAATCTTCATCTTTCATTGAGGTTGCAGACTTGCCTTTGCCGCCACGCTTTTGGGCTGTGTAGTCCGACAGCGGCTGAGCTTTGGCATATCCTGCATGCGATAGTGTTACGACCACATCTTCGTCAGAGATCAGATCTTCGACCGTCATCTCGGAGTGATCAATCATGATCTGTGTACGGCGTTCATCTCCGTATTGCTCAAGCACTTCCTGCAGCTCTTCACGAATTACTTCACGCAGCCGATCCGGGTTCTCAAGTATTTCCATGAAACCTTCGATCCTGGTGAGAATCTCGCGGTACTCATCAAGGATTTTGTCCTGCTCAAGACCAGTCAGTCTGTGCAGACGCAGATCAAGAATAGCCTGTGCCTGTGCAGGTGACAGATGGTAACCGTCGTCGAGCATGCCGAATTCATCACCAAGATCATCAGGCTTTGATCCTGCCGCACCGGCACGTTCTAACATATCGACCACAGAGCCCGGCTTCCAGACACCAGCGACCAGCTGCTCTTTTGCAGTTGGCGGGTTGGGTGCTGCTTTGATCAGGTCAATGATCGGGTCGATGTTGGCAAGCGCTACAGCGAGCCCTTCCAGTATGTGTGCTCGCTCACGCGCTTTGCGTAAGTCAAAGATAGTGCGGCGGGTAACTACTTCACGACGATGACGTATGAACGCATCGAGTATGTCACGCAGTGTAAGCAGTTGTGGCTGCCCGTCCATCAACGCAACCATGTTGATGCCAAATACCGTTTGCAGTTGGGTTTGCTTGTACAACTGATTGAGCATCACGTCACCGGGCTCGCCACGACGCAGTTCGATAACCATGCGCATGCCGTCTTTATCTGACTCATCGCGCAACTCGGTGATGCCCTCGATCTTTTTGTCTTTGACCAGCTCGGCTATTTTTTCCAGCAACCGCGCCTTGTTCACCTGATAAGGCAACTCAGTCACAATGATGGTGTCTTTACCGGTTTTTTCGTTGTGCTCAACAGATGCTTTGGCTCTGACGTGAACGCGTCCCCGACCCGTTTCATAAGCCTCACGAATCCCGCGAGCGCCATTAATAATGCCGTAGGTCGGGAAGTCCGGACCCGGAATATGCTCCATCAGTTCCGGCAGTGTGATATCCGGGTTGTCGAGCATCGCTAACGTACCGGTGATGACTTCAGTAATGTTATGTGGCGGTATGTTGGTCGCCATACCCACCGCAATACCCGAAGAGCCATTGATAAGCAGATTGGGTATGCGGGCGGGCAGTACAGCAGGTTCTGTCTCGGAATCGTCGTAGTTGGTGGTGAAGTTAACGGTGCCTTTATCCAGATCTGCAAGCAACTCGTGCGCGATGCGCGCCATACGCACTTCGGTGTAACGCATTGCTGCAGGAGAGTCACCATCGATCGAACCAAAGTTACCCTGCCCGTCAACCAGCATGTAGCGCATAGAGAACGGCTGCGCCATACGGACAATAGTGTCGTAAACAGCCGTGTCACCGTGCGGATGGTATTTACCGATAACATCACCGACCACGCGGGCTGATTTTTTATAGGCTTTGTTCCAGTCGTTACCTAGCTCGCTCATGGCGTAAAGCACGCGGCGATGGACTGGCTTAAGACCGTCTCTGACATCTGGCAGAGCACGACCCACAATCACACTCATCGCATAGTCAAGGTACGACTGGCGCATCTCGTCTTCGAGATTTACCGGCAGGATTTCCTTTGCAAAATCAGACATTTTTACTCAGGTAATAAGTGGGGTAGTGATTCGGGAAAACAGTTGCAGGGACCACATCTGGAAGGACTATCTGTAATCCCCGAATTGTACCACATACTCCTTATTAATACGTTAGTTTTAAGACACCAGGACAGATTAACTATTGTCACCCGAAAAGCCCCAATGTCTGTGCAAAACCCCGCACCAAAACAACACAGCCAAATGCACCAAAACTGCAAGACTTTTCACGTTCAGCGGACAAATTTGTCCAATACCATCGAAAGAATTGCCGGCGACTTATGATAACTTGGCGGCTCAGACTCCACAGCTCTGTTCACCACCCGGAAAGAACGAGCAGAACAAGAGTGTATGGGAACATCATGACCAACGTCGATACCAAAGAAATAGACAAATTCAGTGAAATCGCCAGCCGCTGGTGGGATCAGTCAAGTGAATTCAAACCATTGCACGAAATTAATCCGCTGCGACTTGAGTACATTAACCGACACGCCCCGCTCGCAAACAAGCGCGTACTGGATGTTGGCTGTGGGGGTGGCATATTGTCGGAGTCGATGGCAAAAGCAGGAGCTACCGTCACAGGAATCGATCTGTCCGAGCCCGCACTGGAAGTTGCGACACTACATGCAATGGAAGGCGGTATCAGCAACGTAAGCTATGAGTGTTGCAGTGCCGAGGAATATACTGCAAAGCATGAAAGGTCATTTGACATAGTAACCTGCATGGAAATGCTCGAACACGTACCTGAACCAGAAAATATTGTGCAATCGTGTGAGAGGCTGTTAAAGCCCGGTGGTGTTGCATTCTTTTCAACGCTTAACCGCAACAATAAATCATGGTTAATGGCCATTGTCGGTGCCGAGTACATTCTAAATTTGTTGCCTCGCGGCACCCATGAATGGAACCGCTTTATAAAACCATCCGAGCTGTCTGGCTGGTGTCGCAATGCCGGACTGCAAACTCAGGACATAACCGGCATGCACTATCAGCCACTCAGCAAAACCTACTCTACCGGTGGCAACGTTGATGTGAACTACATGATGTTTACCTCAACACCATGACTGCAACACCTGCAGCTGTGTTTTTTGACCTCGACGGAACGCTGGTTGACACAGCCGCAGACATGGGTGGTGCACTGAATCGAATGTTGACCAGACGCAATCGTCCCACAGTCAGCCCTGACGACTATCGATCGAGTGTGTCGCACGGTTCTATTGCGTTACTGAAGCTTGGCTTTCCTGAGCTCGACCCCGCGACTGAAATGCACGATTTAAGGCTTGAGTTTCTGGCAACCTATGCAGAAGACGTCTCGAGTGACAGCCATCTTTTTGCTGGTGTAGATCAAGTCCTCGATACGTTCGATCAATACAAGCTGCCATGGGGCATCGTTACCAACAAGCCTGAAGCACCAACTCTGAAACTACTTGACGCACTCGGCCTGACGAGCCGTGCCTGCAGCATAGTGGGTGCTGATACAACCACTCATGCCAAACCCCACCCGGCACCCATGCGGCTTGCCTGCGCAAGAGCATCGGTTGATCCGGCAGAATGTTTCTATATAGGCGATGCAGAAAGAGACATAGCTGCAGGTCGCGCGGTTGAAATGCAAACTTTCGTAGCGGGCTGGGGGTACATCGACACTAAAACCGACGACACACAAAGCTGGGGTGCCGATTTCCACTTACTGCAACCTACGGATTTACTTGAATATATCGATGTTGCGTAACCTCCTTGCTGTTTACTGCCAGCAGTTAATACCAATTCGTTGCGTCTTAATATTCAAGCTCGAACAGCAAGTTTCAATAAGCCATCTATACTCCGTGAAATTGATACCAGCCTATCGCTCTTTAACATGGGCGAATCGAGCCTGTAGTAGTCGTCTCTGGTTGGTTGAAGCAGTGGAGCTAATACAATATGAACACTTCGTTCTCCAAATGGCCGGGTGCCTGGGAACGCCACCTGATAAGACGGCATGACAACCCGCAGTACTTCACTGGCACAACGCCTCCAACTGACCTCGATATCACCGAGGCTCAGGCGAGAGATCAGAATGAACTGCTACAGTTCAACAAGTCTCTGGAGTCCCTGATCCATCGCAGCGTGAATCTGACCGCAGGTGCCTGCTCAGACTCTATTACATCGGTCAAAAAAGAGCTCGACGCCTGCCAGAACACCGCTTTTGGATTAGCGGCCGATCTCGTAGAGCAAAAAGATGCACTGGCGTCACTTAATGAAGTTATGACCTCTGCTATGCAACGCGCACTGCCCACCGGTGACAAAGACATGCGCTTGAGCACGATGATGCAAAAAGAGGCTCGAAGAAAAAAGCGACTCACTTTGCTTGAGTACCCGATTGTCAGTGACTTGCTCAGGTCCGTCTGCCCTGTTCCTCCTGAAGAGATACCTGCAGCACTTTTATCCGAATCCGACAGCGCTTACAAAGCGGCCCTTGAAATTTTTGAAGATGACAGAAAAACCCACCTTGCTCGCAGACTTGATATACTGATTGGCACACTGGTAACAGAAAAACATAAATCACGAGCACAAAAAAAGCTCGACCTCCTACATAAACAATTGCCTGACTTGCCAGCAATCACTACAACTGCAGACGAACCGGAAGCGGTTTGAAGCATTGCAGGGCAAGGCACCACCGCCTCTGCCAACCATGCATCAATCCAACTCAATAGCGCCACACTCAACTACCTTCTACAGGGCTTTTCTACATAGCATTAGTTGTCACCATGAGTAATGGTGTCGACGAATGGATCGATAAAGCCATACCAGCCGGCAGCGGCAGATACTACGCGCTACTTCACAGCGACTCAGACTTACAAAAACAACAACGCCTGATCGTTGCTCTGGTATCAATATTCAGCCAGCTTGGTTTTCAAAGCCGTGAAATAGAAGTCGCTAAGCACAAGCTTGAATGGTGGCGACAAGAGCTTGAGAAAGAGTCATTTAATCATCCGGTTATGGTCGCTCTGGCAAATACCTCACCACCGGCCAATTTAAATAGCCACACTCTGCAAACAACATTTAAGCGCTTAAAAGTTTTACTGAATGGCTATGGAACCTTACTCGATTCAGGCAGCCCGTCCAGCGACGAACAGAATCAACAATTTCATCTGGCGACCGGTGCTGCTGCCTGCCAGTTACTCTGTTCTACAGAGACTGATGAACCGATTGTATCCGATGCAGGGGTGGCATTATCTAAGTTCAGATGCTTTCGCCACCTTCGCGAACATGTGGATCACGGTTTGCTCTGTCTGCCAATGTCAGTTCTGGACACGCAAGATATAAGTCCTGCCCTGCTAACACCGACTGCAGCTGACGAAAAAGTAAAAGCATTTCTGACAAAGGCACTTGAACAACTGTATGTGGAAATGCAGCACTGCTCCGGTGCATTGGAAACCCATATAACAAAAATACCTGAAGACATGCGAGGCAGGTATAAATCGCTGTACATTTATATGTCGCTGCAGATGAAGCTGCTGCAGGTTATGTGTAAAGATGATACCTCTGTGGTCGAGCGGGTAACTCGTCTGACACCAATCAGAAATTACTGGTACGCCTATCGTGCAGCAAGGAAATTCGATAAGTTCGGCTGAGGCCTTGTATTTTTCACTAAGGGTTTCAGCC
>CAYLZS010000481.1:0-14085 GCA_964388065.1 uncultured Granulosicoccaceae bacterium | reverse complement strand
TAAAATCAGTTCTTGGGTTGTCGTTGAAATCAGCAACATTGCCCGCGAAGTCAATTGCTCTTACACGAATTCTGTAAGAGCCATCGTTATTGAGATTGACGTCGGGAAGGTTCCATGAAGAACCATCTGCGCTTACGGTTGCTTCAACATTGGCGGGAGTAGTGGTCCAGACAGAGCCGTTCCAGAATTGCCCGGGAGTCGTATCGAGCCTCTGAAGTCGAACAAAGACGCGTTCTATGCCGGATTCAGAATCGAAGGAAGTACCGAATACCTCGGTGGTAGTAGGGGTGACAGTAGCGTTATTTGTGTGCGACGTTGTTGCAACGGTCGGGGCCGTGACGTCCGCACCAAAAACTATAAAATCAGTTCTTGGGTTGTCGTTGAAATCAGCAACATTGCCCGCGAAGTCAATTGCTCTTACACGAATTCTGTAAGAGCCATCGTTATTGAGATTGACGTCAGGAAGGTTCCATGAAGTGCCATCGGCGCTTACATCAGATTGCACATTGAAAGGAGTAGTAGTCCAGACAGCGCCGTTCCAGAATTGTCCGGGAGTTGTGTCGAGCCTCTGAAGTCGAACAAGGACTTGCTCTACACCCGACACAGAATCGGAGGAAGTGCCGAATACATCAGTGGTAGCGCGAGTGACGGTAGTGTTATCTGTATGTGAAGTGGTTGCAACGGTCGGGGCTATGATGTCTGCACCAATAACGATAAAATCAGTTCTTTGATTGTCGTTAAAATCTGCGATATTGCCTGCGAAGTCAATTGCTCTTACGCGAATTCTATAAGTTCCGACATTATTCAGATCGACGCCGGGAAGAACCCAGGATGTTCCATCCAAACTTACTGCGGTTTCAACATTGGCGGGAGTAGTGGTCCAGACAGAGCCGTTCCAGAATTGGCTTGGAGTTGTGTCGAGTCTTTGAAGCCTGGCAATGACGCGGTCTGCGCCGGATTCAGAATCCTGAGATATACCGACTATGTCAGTGGTGGCAGGAAATATAGAGCTCAAATTTACAGGCAATGAAACGCTTGCAGTCGGTGCGGTAGTATCGGGCAGTTGAGTGCCGGAGAGTCCAAACCCTTTTCCATCTATTTGTACGTCGAACTTATTAATGATGGCTGAGTAGGGTAAATCCGAGAATCCGTTAATCTGCGGCTCAACGCCAAATTCAATACCGCCTATGGCTCCGGTTGGCAACGATATTCTGGAGAATAAATTGTTCGGGCCACTGGCCCAGTCAACATTTAACGCTTGCAGTTGTGGCTGCAGATTGTTCATCGTGTAATTAAGAAAATCGTTCCACGGCAGGGTTATCTCACCTTCAGTGGATAAATTCATATCCGGTGTAGAGGGATCAAAATCGTTTTGACGGCTTGAGTTTGTTTCCCGGCTGTAAATAACAATCGGTGACAGAAAGGACTCTCCATACCAAATGCTGTACAAGAACGAACCGATTTGAATTGGCAGGATATCGGCATCGTCGATACCGTCACCGTTTTCATCTACTCCGCTGGAATAAATACCTGGCTGTGGATAGAGGTCAGTGCCTGCGTTTACATGTGAATCAACATCGAAATGATCATCTATGCCGTCGCCGTCGGAGTCTTTGCCGCTAAAAACTTCTGTTAACTGGCTTTGTCCCGGGTTTCTGGTAGCCAGGCTCACATCGTTGCGGCTAAGCGGGCCTATATGGACCATCATTTCCAGTAGCGTGTTATCCAGTTCTGCGAAGTGCGGATGACCAACACCAACTATATTGTTTAGTGTGTTTACGACTGGCAAACCTGTAGCCAGGTTGGTTCCAAGTAAGTCTGCGTTTGCAGAAGTATCGTAAAACCAGCTTTCAAGCATTACATCTCGTTCTGCACCGACAACGTTCTGCTCATCAATATCCAGCGTGACGGTGATGGTTGGGAGATTGTTGCTGAACGCGGGTAAACCAACCCCTCTGGTCTTTGATATATACTCCAGATTGGCAAGCTCAAAATTGCTATTAACATCACTTAAATTAGCTGCAGTGACTGGCCACTGATGTTCTGCAGCAAGCCCGGCGTTTGAGTAGAATCTGAACGAAGTTTCGAATTGATTGCCAAACTTTGTACCGACAGCAAACTGCGGATAGGCCTTAATTCGTGTGTCGTCATCCAGACCGACATCAGTGGTAATAATTGCTCTGGTGTTGCCATTTTGATCAGGTGCTTCGACACATACGGAGACAAACTCCAGCCCGTCACGATAAGGTGGATCTATAGCACCACTGTCGAAGAAATTTGCTGACACCAGGGTTCCCGTGAGAGGGTTTATAACAACTGGAGTGCCGCTGGTATTTGGTGAGGTGGTGCCTCTTGTTTCATACAAGCACTCGGATTGGGCACTGGCGACACCTGGAATGAAAAGAACTGCGCAAATCAGAGGTCCGCAGAGATGTTTGCGCATCATTGAACGCAACTTATTTTTCTCTGTACCAGTTTGGTAGTCGAGGTTTACCTGTCCGGTGTGATTGGAGCAGACCATGTTGTCGCCGTTAGTCCATTTGCGTAAGCTGGGTATAGCTGGCGAACCATAAGTTAAATTGGCTGGATTTTCAGAAACAGGCTTCCGCTTTCAGCGAGCTAAAATCTGCACAGCTCGCAAAAATAGTATTTAGTTTATGACGTAGTTGCACAAACAATCACGAGTACATGAATAAACGTGAACGCTGTCTACTATGGTGGGATGCTCGATAGTTTTAACTGTTCGAGGGCATTGCAATGCGCATTTCAGTAATGGTTACCGCACAACCACGTCGTACGCCACGGAGATGCGTCTGTGTTGTGAATTAAATGGCGTGGTTCGGTGGAACAGATAACCCGGAAACATAACCAACCGCCCCGGAGCTGGTTCGATCAGTTGAGTGATCGCATCGACCTGCAACGGAAAATCATCCGGTGGACGGCCGAGCTCCAGCCAGCCCTGCCCCTCAGAAACTTCGGGTGGCAGTTCCGGGTAATAAACCATTCCCAGATATCCTTCGAGATGGATATGAGCATCGACTGTACCTTCACCTTCCAGTAGCGTACCCCATGCCTCCAAAGCTGAAGATGCCGGCCAACGTGTCAGGAAAGGATGATCAAGTGTGGAGCGAGAAGCGCGGTAATCGATAACGGCTTTTTCAATTAAGTCAGTCAGTGCGGCTATCGGGCCCGGTTGTGCAATATCGAAAGGTGCAGTGATCTTGAGATGCCGATTATGATAAGTCGGGTGGTTTTTGTCTGGTACTGCCATCGATGGGTCACTCGAAATGGCTTTAGCCAGATCTGAATTAAAAGCATCCATGCTTTGCCAGCCCGCGGGTGGTTCAAGGTCACGGACTTCGACTAACGCCTGCATTCCCAATAAAGCTGCTGCCTCGTCCGTGCAGCCGCAGTGGGTTAGCGCGATTGATTGAAACGCGACGGCTTCAAGCGACTGAGGTTTTCGGGCCAATAAGCGCTCTGCCAGATCCGGAACATCTGCACTCGTGGCTGGAGTCATTGCAGCGTGCATTGCTGCCTGCAATGTATTGATAAGTGCGCTGTTGAGTTCATTGCCTGGCTTCAACGCGACTGCGGCTGAATAATAGTCAATCGCTTTGTTCAAATCGCCCGTTTCACTCGCGAGCATACCTGCAAAGCTGAGAGCGGCCGGATCTTGTGGTGTGTGCCGGAGTAAGCGCATCATCAAACTTCTCGCCCCCATAAGGTCGCCGGATTTGTAGCACTTATGAACAGATGCTTTCAGAGAGACGGGATCGTTCTCAACCTTAGTTTTTTTCGCCAGCTTAGCTGCGCGGCGTCGCTCTGCTCGGGACATTATTTAAAGTCCTAATTTGTAACCAGGGATAAGGCAACTGATCAGATGTAACAGCCTATAACGGACAAAATGGGTGATCCGGTCCAATCAGGTCAAGTGATTTTTAGTGGTTGTAACCCGGTGCTGAATGCTAAGACAGTCGCCGGAGTAACTTCTGCAAGACTCGTTCGCAATTATATTCTCTATTAAAACAACGCCTTGGATTGTGCCTGCAGTGATAATTTTGCATTGGGCGATATCTCAAATTTCTCTTTACCAGTGCCTGTCACAGTGTGCGCCAGCAGGTCTAATTCCATTGCGGTGCCTCCGGGCGCGAGTGCATCGTGGCAAGTACGGCTCTCACAAACCAGTGATATAGACCAGATCGTTATTCACAATAGAACCGATAACTGTTGTGTATCGAGATTGTCCAACTATACGGTATCGGTGCTAAATGACAGTGGTAATGTTGTTTGGTCACAAAGCTATTCCAGCGCACCAACACCGTCAAACACTATCAATATTAACGAGACGGGCAGAACGGTACGAGTGAATGTAAACGGCACACTTTCACTTGCCGAAGTTCAGGTGATGGGTACTGCTAACTAGCAAGTCTCGTTATTTTCGGGAGTTAAGCTTGTTTAAGGGCAGCGATTGCAATGGAAGGAATCGCCGCCCATGTCAGGCTATATTTTCTCCGTGCGGAATAGCCTCTCTCGAACTTACAAAAAGTCGTTTAACGACCAGTCATATTCGTAGCGATCAACACTGGTGCGGCCAGTAAGTTTTTCTCTAAGTTCCGGACTCGCAGCGCGGCTCAGGACTTGTAGCAGTTCAGTCTCGGTCTGTCCGAAGTCTTCAGGGAACCAGGTGTAGATTTTTGACAGCGTCAGACGTCCGTTTGTCTCGAAACGTATACCTCTCGGGTCATTGACATAGGCACGTTCGGCAGCTGCAAGGTCTGCTTCGAGTGTCTCTGCGCGCCAGGCGCGCATCATCAAATTCGGGCAGCCAGCCGCCGCACAGTTAAGTGCGTAGTGGATGCGGGCGTCCTGGAATACGGGTCTGATAATGCGATGTTCAATGTCGTTGAGGCTCAGCTCTTTTGAATTTACCTGAGTGACTTTGCGGTTCCACGGACCGGTTGGAACGAGCCCGTCCTTAATATTAAGAATGGATTCGACCGGATAGGCATCGAGTACAATATCGACTGTTTTAGCGTTGTACAGGTTTATCCAGAACGCGAGCTGCTGGTCTCTTGTTAGTGTTGTTGTATTGGTTTGCTCAAGGTTTGAGATGTAGTTTCGAAGCAGGTCGTGATCGGTTTCTGTCACGTTATCGTAGTCCACACGATTCACACCTGCGTCGTCTGCGCTTACATATTCATACAGAAAGTCATCCCACGCGGTTTGATCGATCTCAACCGTTGCGGTTGCGGAAGCATTGCGCCACTGTTGCTCGAGCAGAACCGGCTCAGGCAGAGCAGCTCTCTCGAGAGTCGCACAACCTGATAGTACAAATGCCAGCGCAAAAAAGATAAATAGTCGCATCAACGGTCTCCTGATTGTCGAACAGCATCGACCCTGGCACGCATTCGACCTTTCAGTCGTTTGAGCGGTATCAGGTCTTCCTGTATCAATTCATTATAATGTGGCGATTTAACCAGCTCTCCACTCTCGGCGTCCCACCAGCGCAGGCCATTGCTGGTTTGCATCAGGGCTGGAGTGAACACATGGGTGTCTCGCTCTGAGTTATGTACACACATTGAAAGCGGACCATTTTCGGTCGCAACCATAAAAACACAGGATTCACAGCGTGCCCGGTCAAGCTTTGATGCGTCCATGAAATCGTGTATCAAAATACTCATACGGTGTGGTCTTTTACGGCTTCGCCAGATGCCACGCCGCAGTTTCCAGAGCCAGCCAGCGGATTCGAATAGCAAGCGAAAGAAAAGGCCCGGGTGACGACGCGACAAATTGAACGCTTGTGCGCGAACATCGAGATACCCTTTCGCCCTGGCGTCGCTTTCATCGAGCGTTGCTATTAAATCTTCAATTAGAGAGGTGTTGGTCAGCACCGGCAGTACATCGCCACCGGCACAAAGCAAGGTGGTGTATCGATTACATTGTGAATGTCCAACACTCACTGCATCGAAATCCAGTGTTGTGTCGAGACCGGCAGACAAACCTGCAACAACGTTCTTACGCGTCACGATATTATCCCGTTCGCGCAGGACACCACGACCTGTGTCAGCCTGCATTTGAAATGAGATGAGACTTATGTTTTCTGCCTGCTGTCTGAAAAAACGGGTCAGTGCTGTCAGCTCTTTGATGTTGCCGTCATAAAGTGTCGTGTTAAACAGTATGCGCAGTCCGAGCTTCTGCGCACGCTGTATGTATTCCTCGCGCACGGTATTTAAAGATTCTTCGGTCGGGTAACCCTTTCGTTCCTGTGTCAGGTCTACGTGGAAAGCGACATCATTGAGCCCGGCTTGTGCAAGTCTTTCAAACATTGTGCGTGTTGCCTTGATGCCGTTTGTCATCAGGCAGGATCGCATACCGTGCTTTTGTATGTGGCGACACAGACTTTCAAGGTCTTCGACTTTTCTAAGTGTCGGGTCGCCCCCTGAGATCTGTACCGATGTGCCTTTACCGTAGTGACTTGCGATTGAGTCAATGCGATCAAAGAGAACAGGCAGGGGTACATCTTTTGCCATCTCGGCACGGCTTGAAAGATAACAAAGTGTGCAATCGAGATTGCAGCGTTGTGTGATTTCCAAAGACACACAGGCGATTGAAAACAAGCGACCCGCTGTTTGTCGAGGTGCAAGTTCACCGTGGCGCTTTAATGCGCTTCTGAGTGGATCACGCTGATCTGTGCCGGTGAAATACTTTCCTGCCGGAGCGAGCATGAAAATCTCCTTTTATCTGGAATCCGCGTATTGCTCAGGTATTTATAGTATCCGGCGCGCTGCTGTCGGTTAGTGCTGCTCCAGGTTCCGAACTATTTATACTCTGGTTTATACACCCTGTTATGAAATAGACAGTGCCTCTGGTTTTTCGTTCGTGAGCAAAAAGGGGAATTTCAGTTTGTGGCCTGCCCCGGTGGTGTGGATTGTTACCGGTTGCTGTTTAGGTTGTTCCCGGTTGGTCTGTTAAAGTCGGTTGGTTTGCAACAATCTTTATTGTGTCAGGCGGCATTGGCCAGTTCCTCAAACTGCATAAGCGATCTCTCAACAATACCAATACTGTTTAACCAGAATTCCGGTGTGCGGATGTCCTGCCCAAGATGTTTCTCTACCAATGCTTCCGCTGTCATCGATCCGGTATCGCGTAGAATATTTCGATATTTCTCTTCGAAGCTTTCTCCTGGTTGCAGCTGATCTTTATGTGCGTAAATTCCAAGGCTGAAAAGATACCCGAACAAATAAGGGTAGTTGTAGAAGCCAAAACCCGATATCGAAAAGTGCAGCTTGCTGGCCCAAAACATATCATCATATTCTGAGAGTGAATCTTCGTACCAGAGTTGCCAGCTTTCTCGCATCATATCTTTCATGGTGTCGGCTGTGACGAAGTTGGTCTGTCGTGTTTCTACAAGTCGTTGTTCAAACTCGAATCTCGCTGGTATGTTTAGCATGAGTGCTGCTGCTGTCTCTGCTTCGGACCACATGATTTCAAGTCGTTGTGTGTTGTCACTGGCGGCGTTGAGCAGTGACTCGCGTACCAGCGTTTCTGCGAAAATGCTCGCTGTTTCTGCCAGGGTCATTGGATAGCGTATTTTAGCTTCCGGTATGTCTTCCATTACCCGGTTGTGCCAGGCGTGGCCGAGTTCGTGGGCGAGGGTGATGACATTTGTCATTGTGCCGTTATAGGTAATGAAAATTCTGGGCTGTCGGGGTTTGGCAAACGAACCGCAGTAAGCGCCGGTGCTGCGATTATCTGTTTGCTCGCTGTCTATCCATCCGCGCTCTGCCATTTCGATCGCAAAATCACCCATCGGTTTGGAGAATTGAGAGAACGATTTTGCAATTAAGTCTATTGCATCGTTAAAGTTTATTGAGCCGCTGCTTTTGATCGGCGCCGGCGCCATCAGGTCCCATGGGCCGAGTTGTTCGACGTTGTGTAACTTCGCCATAGCCTTCAATGCACGCTGAGGAATATGGCGACTGGCGTGTGTAGCTTCCATCATTGCGTCCAGTGTGTTGCGACTGATACGGCTTGTATGACAACTTTTATCAAGATAGTGCAACGCACGGGTATGAGAGCGTTGTCCGGATTCTTCGATTCGCCATCCATTGATATTGTTGAGAATAGATGCAGCCGCCTGTTCGTTCTCGGTCCAGGCAGTGTTGATGCCTCGCCACGCCTGTTCACGAATACTTTGCTGCTCGCTGCTGAGTTGGTTGAATGCAGCTGCCAGTCCCAGCTGTTCATTGCCCACCGTGCATTGAAGGGTGCCAGACAGGTTTTTGTACAGATTGCCCCAGCCATGCAGTCCGGTAACAGCCATACGGGTTAACAGCTGCTCCTGTGCTACCGGTAGCAACTGATCACTCATTTGACGAAGTTGCTGAATCTGAAAAGACAGATCGCCAAGGACTGAATTTTCGTTCATCAGGTCAATAACCTTTGCATCTGCAACAGCCAGAAATCCGAACATCGGTTGCGTTGCGTTTTTCAATTGTGCGCCGAGTTGTTGCAAGCCAGGCAGCCAGGTGCTGGCGGCAGTATCTCGTGCGTTAACACTCAGGCAGCTATTGATAAACATTGATGTATTGCTGAGCACTTGACCGATTGATACCTGCGAGTTGTAAACCTTTTCCAGTTGCTCAACTGTGTGAGACAGATCAGTGGCTGCTGGCGGATTGTCAATCAATTCTGCGAACTGTTCACAAAGCGAGGACAGCGAGGCGATTTTTTCTCGCAACGATTCCACGGTTGTAGCGATTTTTGGATCATCGCTGCCGGAAAAGTAGGCAGTGTTATCCCATCTTGTCTGTCTGGTTGCCATGTTGGCCTTTCAACTCTGTGATATCTGGAAGTGTAGATTGTGGGAGTCTACAGCGATGTGCTCGTTTGAGCCATCCAGCCTGTTGATTGGTGAATTGCCGATGAACTCAGGTCTTAAGTTATCAGGGTTAAGTTATCTGGGTTAAGTCATCTCTGTAATGCTCATCTGAAAATGAGCAAAGCGTGCTGTTGTTCGCGTACTGTCATGACGAAGTATCTTACTTATGTTATCGTCTGCTGCATGGATGCTTGTGCTGCGTTCTGCAGGCGGAATTTGCAGGTGAATAAACTGGCGAAGCCGGATTTTATTGCTTGTGGAGCACCCTGAAAAAGCGTTAGTGGGAGTTCTGAAGTGAATGTTTTGGGTATACATGATGGCAAAGACGCTGGTGTTTGCTTACTGATAGACGGTGAGCCTGTATTTGCCGCAAACGAGGAGCGGTACTCGCGTAAGAAACTGCACTTCGGATTTCCGGATCTTTCACTCGCAAGTTTATTTGAAACCACTGGCATAACACCCGCTGATATTGATCGTGTCAGTGTTGGTTTCAGATCGATGGTGGAAACCGCAGACTATCCTATTTATTCAGACATTGATGACACCAAGTTTTTTCAAAAGTTGTTCTCAAAAACAACTCAACTGCTCGGTCCGGTAACAGCAACGCCACCTTTTGTAAAAGCCTCGCAGATTGCACTTGGTGTGCTGAGTAAGAACAAACCGTTACTCGAAAAAAATCTTACCGCCGCCGGTATTACAGCGCCTGTGGAATACGTCGATCACCACCGCAGCCATGCAGCTTCGGCTTATTACACCTCTGATTTTAACGAGGCACTTATAGTCACCGCGGATGGAGGCGGTGATGGTCTGGCTGGCAGTATATACACCGGCAAAGACGGCAAGCTTGAGAGAGTTTGCGAATGGCCGCGCGTGCATTCTGCAGGGAACTTCTGGTTTCTGATAACCAATCTTTGTGGTTTTGATCCAATTCGACATGGAGGAAAAATTACTGGTCTGGCTGCTTATGATCCCTGTGAGGACACTTATAAAATATTGTCTGAGTTCTACGGTCACGATCCCGCCAGACCATCCTTTTTAAACAAGAAACATATCTTGTTTGGTGATGCTTACCATTCCCTGTCAAAGGCTTTAAAGGGTTACTCGATTCATCAAATTTCCTATGGTGCACAAAAAGTACTTGAAGAATCACTGTGTGGCGTGATCAGTTCTGCTGTTGAAAAAACCGGATTAAACAAACTGGCGTTGGCGGGTGGCACTTTTGCCAATGTACGACTTAACCAGATTATTCTCGAGATGGAATGTGTTGATGATATTTTCATTCACCCGCATATGGGTGACGGTGGGGTAACCGTCGGATCGGCACTGGATGTAACTGCAAGAGAAATACACCTGCAGCCGAAACCGATATCGAATGTTTACTGGGGCAGCGAGACCGATGAGCAAACTATTCTCAATACCTTAAATAAGTACCCGGTGACCTTTAAACGTCTTGATGATCCGGCTCCGGAAATTGGAGCCTGCATGGCTGACAAAAAAGTGGTTGGCTTGTTTAATGGAAGAATGGAGTACGGACCGAGATCTCTCGGCCAGCGGTCAATTATTGCAGAGCCCACAGATCCGACAATGATGGATTGGCTGAACAAGCGCCTGGAGCGAACGGAATTCATGCCTTTTGCTCCCATCATCATCGAGGAAGATGCTGCAGAGTACTTTGAACGATTTGATAAAGGTCGGCATGCGGCGAAATTTATGACGTTGTGTTTTGATTGTACGGAGTATGGAAAAAAGGCCGCACCCGGCATTGTGCATGTGGACGGCACCGCAAGACCCCAGACTGTGAATGCCGAAGACAATCACTATGTATATCGTGCATTGCAGGAGTACAAGAAGCTGACCGGCTTGTCGCTCGGCATTAATACCAGCTTTAACAAACACGAAGAACCCATTGTCTGCCACCCGGCAGATGCCCTTGATGAGCTCGTTCGCGGCGGCGTTGACGTTTTGTTTATTGAAAACTACCGTGTAGAAAAAGCCTAGAAATATCTGCGCGAAAAGGCACCATGGTATTGAATCTTCATTATAGAAGCCGCACCACATTTGCTGTGTGCCGCTGTTATACCACTGTCTTTTTGATTGAAAATCGCACCTGGTTATAAACGCTGCGGAAGCACAATTCATTACCCCTGCCGTGAGTCGGTGACACCTGTATTTCTGTTGGTCATTACCCGGATGTCATTGGTTTTTCATGTTAGACCAATTGTTGAATTGTCGGCTAAGTAGCGAAACTTGCTGCGTTTCACATGTTTTAACCTATTCCGAGGCACATTCAGTGAGGCAGTTGAATATCATAGGGAGGTATCTCGAAAAAGAATGGATTTATGAATACCAAAATAGGCAATATCGTTAAGAAGCAGTTGCGTACTTCGGCAATTGTCAAGGAAATACCGGGGCAGGGCCTCAAGCAGCAGAATACCATTGATGCCGCTGTTGATAGCGTCCTTACAGAATTCGTAAGCGTTTCCAAAGATTCAGATGGGCGGCAACGACTATACAATGCTGTCAATCTTTTAGATGCAGTTAAACTTGCAAATAAAGCTTCATCGTCAGATGAAGCAAGTGCGCAACTAAACCTGATCGTTGGCGATGAAGGCGAACGACGGCTTGTCAAACAAGTGCGGACGGGGAGCGATCTAACTGAGGTTCAGGCTAAGAACGTTCTTGCTGGCGTATCTCCGAGCGTGCTTAAGGCACTAAAATCAGAATTAACCCATGGCACTGCAGAGAATAGTGCTGCAGGACTTGCGACTCTGCTTAATTCCAGGGGCACTGTCGCTCCGGTCAATTCTACGCGTGCCGACTCTACCGGGAAAAAGCCTGCGAACGCACAACCCGTGCGCCAGACTGTATACACCTCGGGTGGCGTTGCTGCTGCGGAATCAGGTAATTCCTGGTTCGTGCGGTTTGCATTACCTGTGGTGCTTATGGGTGCACTTATTCTTGGCTCGATAAAATACTGTAGCGATTCAGAAAAAAGTCGTGTGGTTGCTGAGGAGCGTGGCAATCTGCAACTGGAGCTGAATAGCGCGCAGGAAGAGTCAGAGCTGCAGACGAATCGAATTGCTTCGCTGCAAGGCGAATATGATTCAGCGCAGTCACAGATTGGACAGCTGCAAGGCGAATACGACTCAGCACAGACGAAAATTGGTCAACTGCAGGATGAATTGCAAGTGTCCAAAGCAGAAGTAGAGGCGCTGCGTGACGTACCTGTCGATACGGCTGAGCTACAACAGTCTCTGGCCAGCGCGACGAGCGATCGCAATGCAGCAATCGATTCTGCCTCTGAACTTATCGAGCAACTCGAACAGGTCAGTACTGAGCGTGATCAGACACTGCAACGGGAAGTAAAGCTGAAAGCAGAACTTGAACAGGCACGCACAACAATAACTGGCAACGAAGAGTCGATTGCTAACATCGACGTGCTGAAGGCAAAAATAGAGGAAATTACCACATCACGTGATGATGCTCTTCAACGTAACTTAGAGCGCACCGCCACAAACGAAAAGCTGCTGGAGCAAGTGAATGCGACGGCACCCACCATCACAGGTCTCGAATCACAGGTAGAGAAACTGGAGGGTGAGGTTGCATCGCTAGCTGATGAAAAAAAGCAACTGGAAACTAATCTGGACGACACCACGCAAGCACTGGCAGAGGCACGTGCAGCTCGTCTGCAGGATACAGAGCGGCTAACCGCTGATAACACCGACCTGGCCGGGCAGCTAACACAAATGCTTGGTTTTCGAGATGAAGCTGAAACATCGTTAGAGAAACAAGATGTAAAAGTAGCAGAACAGATAGAAACAATAGCTACGCTGCAAGAACAAGTGAGTTCGCTTGAAAAAGCAAATGAAGAAGCAGGTCAGTCAGCCATGCTTTTACAAAAGCGTATCGACGATCTTGATGTTGAGCTTAAAAATGCACAGGAAAGCATTGCCAACAGGGACACGCAGCTAAAGGAGAGTGCAGAGACGCTTAAATCAACAAATGAAAAACTCAACGTTGCCCTGGGGGAGTTTAATGATCTTGAGAAAGAGCGCGACGGGCTGGTTGAAACACAAGAGGAGCTGACACAGAAAATAGAAGTTCTAAACACTGAGAAAAGCGCTGCCGCAGATGAGTTAGAAAGTCGGGATGCGAAAATCACTGAACTGACAGGTGACTTACAGACCGCAATGTCCGCTGGTGAAGCCGACGAAACCAGGATTGCTGAACTTGAATCATCTCTTGAGAGAGAGCAATCCACTATTGCTGAGCTTGAAGGTTCCAACGTATTGCTTGAACAGGAAAAATCAACGCTGCAGTCGGACTACGAAACAGCGAGTGGCAAAATCGATGCGCTTGATGCACAGCTAATAATGCAGGGTCGAAAGTTACTGCAGGAGCGAAAGACAATCACGACGCTCAATGCAACCGCTGTCAGTCTTGAAGCAGACGCTCAGGCGTTGACCGATGAAACGAATAGTCTGCGTGAAAATATCGAACGGCAACTGGTACAGGCTGGTATTAATGACGCCAGAGTACAGTCCGTTGATGATGACCGGGCAGTGGCTATTACACTCGGCTCAGGCAATCTATTCCAAACCGGTGATGCATCATTGACCCGTGAGGGTGGGGTTGTACTGGCCAAAATAGGTAAAATTCTTACTAACTATTCGGACTGGCGCATAGATGTTGAAGGCCATACCGACTCTTATGCTATCGGTAAGTCTCTGCGCAAACGGTATCCAACAAACTGGGAGCTGTCATCGGCAAGGGCGTCAGCGGCAGTCAGGCACATGAAAAATATTGGTGGTGTTGATGCCGAGTCTCTGTCAGTACACGGGTTCGCGGAAACACGACCAATTGCTGACAATAGCAATGCCAGAGGTCGCGAGCTGAACCGCCGTGTCGACATCATACTCAGGAGATAGAGTGTCAGAGGCTGGACGGTGGCAATGCCGCTGTCCAGTCTTATGTACAGCAACTTTGTATTGCTAAATTAGCGAATGAATTATTTTGTTAGTGTTGCGATGAAAGATCTGATCCTGGTTGTTTGTGTAGCTCAACTTAATAATTTAATACCGACCAGTACCAGACAAGCGATAAAAAGAGTTTCACTAACAATCAGTATGATTGCAGCACTGCCGACAGACAACACCTGCTTAAGATTGGTTTTCATACCTACCGCCGAAATTGCTATCAGT
>CAYLZS010000480.1:0-3670 GCA_964388065.1 uncultured Granulosicoccaceae bacterium | reverse complement strand
CCCCACCCAGTAAAGAGAATCGCAGATAAGCGCGCATAGACTGAGAGACAGCAATCCAGTCATCGCCGCTGGCACCCTCCATGGTTTCAAAGCCCTGATCAATAATCATGCTTATAGCGTTGTGATGGGGAGGTATTAATTCTGCACCGGTGGCATCGTGGCTGTACCAGGTCCAGTCCGGGCACCGGGAAATACCCACTGCGTCAACACCAAGAAAGTAACTTGCAGCCTTAACATTCTCAGCATTGCGCACGGCATCTGCGGGCTTTGTTTCTGGCGTTTCCGGTACACCGTCCTGCAGTAATACAAAAGCACCGAGAGCTCTTCGTTGTGCAGTTGCCGGTGCGTTCTTGCGCGCGTACCAGCCACCCAGTGCTCCGGTCTGAACTTTCTTTCCCAGATCACCGAACTGCGAACGTGCAAACATATCGGTGCGTTTGGGAACACGTGCTACTCGCTCTTCATCAATAAAGGTTGTCGGGGTATCAACTCGTTTTAGTTTCTCAAAGCTATGGGCCCCTGCGACATACTCTCTCTTTGCATACGGATCTCTGTTGAAACCATTCTTCGATGTGTGCCCGCCAATCCACCAGGCAGGGCCTTTAGTTTTAAACCATGGCTGCTCGCTCCACGGAGCCAGCGGTTTATCAGTTGCGATTTCCATATTGGTTGTTACGACCGCTAATCCAAATCCACTACCCAGCCATGGTGCATGTAATTGATTTTCTTCAACGGTTGCCAACCCTGCTGCTACTGCAAGTTTGTTAGTATCAACATCAGATGAGGTGGCCGTATGCGCCTTACCCTGAAAACCCAGCGCATTGAGATAACTGGCAAGGATTACAGCGGTCTCAGTTGCACGCAGCGCGGAGCGATGATCCTGTGCATCCAGTATCCACTCAGCACCCGGTTCATCCTGCTTTGGCGGCCGCAAATGCTCATCCAGTATAACGATCGCATGGGTATGTTCTTCAATAGATGACGGAGGCCGCTCAAGTGATTCTTTTAAGCCCGCCATAATTTCATCGATGCCGGACGCCAGTGTTTTGGTTTGCTTTGTTCGAATGTCGTGACCGAGTCGATCGACATCCGGGTTGCGGGTTGGCGTGTTGAGCACTGCAGTCTCTGGCAAACTGCAAACCGCCATCATTGATGCATCCTGAAAGTATCCGAACGACTTAAGGTGTCTGGATCGCTCTTCAGGGTCTTCCGGTGCTGCGGCAAGATTCGGGTTAACCACGCCATCACGAATAACATCCATCATGGCCTGGTAGTCACCCATCGCATTAACGAGTGAATAAGGTGTTTGGAGGTTGCGAAAATCGAGAGGTTGAAAAGCCGGAACGTTCGACAAATCAGCCGGTAAATCTATCCGATGTAACCGCTCCAGCGGGAATGGTCCCAGGTGCGGCTCTCTGTTTTTAGTAGAAAAAAAACGGAGTCCCAACTTGCTGCCCTCACATGCACTAAACCAGTATGACTGGTGAGCTACCAGACCTGAACCTACAAATTACTAAAAACTAAACCATCCGGTTAATAAACCGACCACCGCAAAAATACAGCACGCGACTATGAGCCCGACACTCCAGTGTCGAAACCGCACTGCGGGTGCCTGCGAACCATCAGGCCACAGGGTCCGACCAGTGAGCATTCCTCTAACCAGATTGGTCTTACCCCAAAAATGATAGATAGCTATCATTAAAATATGCGCTACCACTATCGCTATAATGAGTCCCGAGTTGAAGTGATGCATTTGAAGTAACTCTTCAGACCAGTCACCCGGAATGCTGTTGTAAAACGCACCCTCGATAAACTCTTCTTCGTCGGCAATGAATAAACCGCTGAGTGCCTGAAACGATAACAACAAGAGCATTAAAAGTACCGCCCAGCCACCGGCCGGATTATGTCCCCGTTCCGGGGCAACATCACGACGAATCAATGCCCCGATGTGATTAATACTTTTTTTCGGGTGCGTAAAGAGTGCAGTTAACCGATTGTTGGCACTGCCAAAGAAGCTCCAGCAAATTCGAAACAGCAGCAGCGCAACCACTGCCTCGCCAACGTAGCGATGCCATTCGTAAAAACCGTTGCCTGTTTTTCCGCTAAACAACAAAAACAGAACGCAAAAAACCAGACTCCAGTGAAAGAGTCTGGTCCATATGTCCCAAATCAACACTCGTTGCATTTAAATGCCAGTGTCAAATACGGTCTGTAATTAGCGCAGGAAAAAAGGAGATCAAACCTATTTCTTTTTAGCGCGAAAATCATCATGGCAGCCCTTACAACTCTTGCCGACATCGCCAATGCCACCTTTCAGTGCATCGAGGCCGTCGCCTGCAACTGAAGCCAGCGCTGCACTGGAATCAGCCAGAGCTTGTCCTTTCTCAGCAACTTTTGGGAAGGTTGACCAGATTTCAGGCAGTGCACGGGTTTCATGGTCTTCGTTACTAGAGCCTTGTGGCCACATGGCCCCGGTGTTCATACCCGCAACCGTACTTAAATTTGTCGCAGCAAGTGCCGCAACTTCGGCATCATAATCCGCCTCGCCTTTTGCCATGGCAGACAGCAAACCGAGATTAAAACTGTAAACTTGCATTAAGCCCTGCCGTGCCTTGATTGCTTTTTCACTGGCTTCGTCATCTGACAAAGCAACAGGAGCCCAGGCGATTGCAGTAGCGGTAAGACCAAATACAGTATTGCGAAATTTAGTGTTCATGTTTTCTCCATAAAAGTACGTTGACCGGTACTTAGACTGCCAGGACTGCATCTTAATTATTGCACAACGCGCAGGCTAACTGAAACCGACTTGTAACGGAATATTGCACAGGAAAAACGGGACATTCCGCACCCGCCCATGCCAGTCAGCCTGTAGCACTTACGACGTCCATCGACACAGGCTCACGATTGCAGCGCAACCCGTGTGTTTCTGGCTTTTGTTGCTGTGCTGGCTATTGTTGAACTTACCCGTAAGTGGCAGCTGTTCTGGGTATTGTTTTTACTGTCACTAATGTGCCTGAGCGAGGTTATTGTTGGATTCTCGTGATTGATTCTCCTCTCCGAGAGTGCCGGTATTCCTCGCTTGCTTGAAATAACGGGCCTGTGGGAAAACCCGCGCTCACTATCCCCGGGTTTTGGCGCAATGATGATTGGTCTGGTAACACTTGGGTTATCTATCGTTTCCATTATTCTGTACCCGCAGCCAGCCGGTCGCGACAGAAGTACTGAAGAAGCAGCACTGACCTTAGGTACACCACCACATCTGGTTACGATCCACGTAACTCAGCCAATATTTGCAAAAAACCTTATCGCGCTAAGCCTCACAATGTTTGTGTATCTGCTCGGTGTATTTGTGATGCCAACAATGCTGGGCCGTCCATCGGACTGGACCATGACAGTAAATATAAGCGACAAGGCACTTGGAGATGCCAATCTGCCACTGGGTGCAGCTCTGGCTGTGGTAATGCTTATTATTACCGGTGTAATTTTACTGTTATCGTTCGCTGTCTCCGGTAAGAATATGGGTGCCACACAAAGCGCTATCCGTGTTTGGTCCTTCCTACGCAGGTATTGACGCTGATTATCGGCCATTCTGTAAGTAGCTGTGGCACAACTACAAGAACGATCGGTAACGCACCGGGCTTACCGGCGTGTCGTCGCAACAGCATATCCA
>CAYLZS010000479.1:0-5483 GCA_964388065.1 uncultured Granulosicoccaceae bacterium | reverse complement strand
TAAGCTTAACCGCACCGTGAAAAGCCAATCGCAACTGCGTTGGCTTTTCCACTTATAACTACCTAAAGCCGATGATGCCGAACTCTCCTCCCGGCGCATCGGCTTTTTTATGAGAAAGTACAAAGTAAGTTATGCCGATCTGTCAAAAATTGTGCTGCACAAGTGATTAAGTATATGAAAGAATATAATGCACAACTAACGCAATTCCCGGGGAATTTCAGTGCTTAAATTCGGTATTGTCTCTACAGCAAATATTGGTGTAGCTCACGTCATTCCAGCCATTCAAAACGCCTCTAATTGCATGGTTGCGGCAATTGCCTCCAGAGACAGAAAAAAGGCTCGCAAGGTCGCCCGTCAGTTTGATGTGCCGCTAACCTTCGGTTCTTATGAAGAATTGCTGGAGTCAGATGAGATCGATGCAGTCTATATACCTCTGCCAACCTCGCAACATGTCGAGTGGACTCTAAAAGCTGCGGCCGCAGGAAAACATGTGTTGTGCGAAAAGCCAATTGCTTTAAAAGCGGCGGAAATTAAATCGCTCATAAAAGCACGAGACAAGCATGGAGTTGTGGTGTCAGAAGCTTTTATGGTGACGTACCATCCGCAATGGTTGAAGGTCAGGGAGCTAATCAGTAAAGGTTCAATTGGTAAGTTACGCCATGTGCAGGCCTCTTTTGCCTATCATAATCTTGATGCCACGAATATGCGCAATATGGTAGAACTTGGTGGTGGTGTTATTCCTGATATTGCAGTGTATCCTGTTGTAGGCACCCGATTCGCGACTGGTGCAGAACCTGTCCGGCTGCACTCAACAGTGGTATTTGATCCGAAGTTTAAAACTGACTGCTATGCAACCATACAGGCTGAGTTTGAGGATTTTGATCTCAGTTTTTATGTGTCAACTCAAATGGCCCTGCGACAAACTATCGCTTTTCATGGCGACAAAGGCTTTATTGAATTGACCGCTCCGTTTAATTCAAACCTTTATGCCGGTGATGAACTGCGTTTGCACAATCAGGATCACTCCGAAGTACGGTGTTTCAGCTACACCGGCGTCGATCAGTATCAGTGTCAGGTTGAAGCTTTTGCCCGTGTGTGTGCCGGTAAAAAACAACCGTTGTTTTCACTGGAAGACTCCTACGCCAATCAGCGTGTAGTAGATGCCATATATAAATCATCTGAAAAGTCTGCCTGGGTTAAAGTTTAGCCGGTAGATGAACTGATCCGGCAGACAGTCATTTCATCTGTCTATACAGCCTCAATTGCATTCAAATCGGTCAATATACTGACTCTCCATCTGCTTACGTGCTGCCATTAGTGTTGTACGTATTGAATTCTGTGGAATAATTCTTGAAGCGTGAGTATTCCTCACTCGTTGAATTTTCCCACCGTATCCTGCCATGGAACTACTTGTTCTGCTTATCAATCTTGCCGGCGCAGCTGTATTGTTGCTGTGGGCTGTTCGTATGGTCCGTACCGGTGTTGAGAAAATCAATGGTGGCGTTATGCGACGCATGGTCAGGCGTGCAACAAGTGGTCGTGTGCGAGCAGCAGCGATCGGTGGGCTGGTTGCCATGTTGTTGCAGAGTTCTACTGCAGTGGCTTTATTGTCTGCAAATTTTGCCAGTGCCGGTGTTATATCGGTAACGCAGGGATTATCACTTTTGCTGGGCGCCGATCTCGGATCAGCTATTGTGGTGCAGGTACTGTCCTTTGATCTCGACTGGCTGATGCCGTTGTTGTTGCTGATCGGCGGATCACTGTATTTAAGTGGCAAGCGACGTGTGGTCTATCAGGCCGGTCGGATTGTTTTAGGTATTGCATTGGTGTTGCTGTCATTGCGACTGATGGCAGAAGCTACAGCGCCGTTGCGTGAAAGTGAATTTCTGCCGCTGGTTGTGACCTACCTGCACAACGACATGATTGCGTCTTTTTTGTTTGGGGTTTTGCTTACCTGGATGCTGCACTCGAGTGTTGCGTCAGTATTGTTAATTGCGTTACTCGTTACTCAAAGTGTATTGCCGCTGATGGTTGGAGTGGCATTCGTGCTGGGCAGTAATCTTGGCTCGGGTTTGATTGCAGTCGGGCTTGCGCGCAAACAGGACGCGGCAGGACGCCGTGTACCCATGGCAAATTTGTTGTGTCGTGCCTGTGGTGCTGTTGGTGCTCTGATGCTGCTGCGATTTTATGAGTTACCGCAATTCGTTCTAAACAGCAGCAACCCCGGCAACTGGATTGTAGCTGGCCATGTGCTGTTTAATTTTATGTTGTTACTGGTTTTTCTGCCGCTGGCGAGCATGATGGAATATCTAATGAGCAAGCTGGTAGCCGAGCCGGTTACAGCAGCTGACAGTGAATACAGTTTTAACCGCAACAGTGTTCTGGACAGAAGCGTTCTGCATCTGCCACGTCTGGCGCTCGCCAGTGCTACACGTGAGTTGTTGCGCATGAGTGATATTGTTGAGTTAATGCTGCGGCCGGTGATGGATTATTATGACAACTATGACTCGCAAAAAGCGACTGGTCTGCGTGATCTCGATAGTGAAATCAACAAAGCCCACTCATCTATAAAACTCTATCTGGCAGAGCTCAGTGACAGTGAAATGAGCCATGAAGACGTCAACCACAGTGTCGAGCTTTCCAACTTTGCTATCAGTCTTGAGGCGGCGGGTGACATAGTCAGCAAGAGCATGCTGGATCTGGCCAGCCGCAAACACAAGGATAAACTTGAGTTCTCTGAAGCGGGACGCGATGAGCTGGTAAAACTACACGAGCAGGTTTTAACCAATATGCAGCTGGCATTGAATGTACTGGTGTCAGGTGACAGAATCTCTGCGAGACAGCTTGTGGAAAAGAAAGAAAGACTTCGTGAGCAGGAAAGAAAAAGCAACGTTCGCCACCTGAGGCGTTTGCGTGCGGGTGCCGTAGACAGTATTGAGAGCAGCAGCATTCACCTTGATACGGCGCGAGCTCTGCGACAAATTAATTCTCTGTTTGCATCGATTGCCTATCCGATCCTCAGTCAGACAGGCGACCTGCTGAATAGTCGCCTTGCCAATGCTCAGGAATCCTAGACATCATTCACGATAAGAACTGTCGGTTTTATCGAGTATTTCTTTGAGCTGATCAAAGTGTGCAAAAGCAGAGTCTGAATACAGTTCCCAGCTTTGTGCTGTCTCTTCAGCCAGATCATCATCCATAATGCTTAATGGTTGTCCGGTGGAGTAGGCCAGTACCATCGTTTTTGCCGCGCGTTCCAGGTAGTACAGGTGTTCGAATGCTTCGGCAACGGTTTCACCAACCACAGATACACCATGATTACCCATCATCATGATCGAATAATTACCTAACGCGGCAGCAATTCGTTTGCCTTCGTCGGCGTCATCTGCAATGCCGCCAAAGTTGAGATCGACAGCCACCCGGTTATGAAACCGTGCAGTGTTCTGATCGATTGCTTTGATTGACGGGTCCTTAAGGCAGGACAGTGCGGTCGCGTAGGGCGGGTGACAATGCAGCAGTACACGTGCGTGAGGGACTGCTGCATGAATTGCTCCGTGAATGCACCAGGCTGACGGTTCCGGAGCGTCGGGTCGGTTCATGGTGTCTTCATCGTCTGCATGAAGGCACAGCAGTTCACTCGCTTTCATCGTGGCAAAATGCTTCCACTTTGGATTTAACAGAAAGGTTTTGCCGTCATCGGAGACGGCTGCACTGAAGTGGTTGGCAATAGACTCGTGCCAGTCGAAATGTACTGCCAGCCGGAATGCAGCGGCAAGATCGACACGCAGTTGCCACTCTTCAGATGAAAAGCTCGTTGACGGTGCTTCGCTTTGTTTAGCATCCATGTGTTTACCAATTACATTGTGCGGGAGAGGGCCGGGTTCTTAATAATGGCCGGTCAATAATCACTTATTTCAGACTAGGGTAACATCAAATCGGTATCAACAAGCGGTTTACCTGCGTGCGTCATGGATGGGTTTATCACACAATCTACAGTGCGCTTTGCTAAAGTATTATGCAGAGTAAGGGGGATATTTATGGGCGTGAAGATTGAACTGAGACCAGTGGTAAGCGGCGACAAGCAGCGCTGGCGCGAACTGATGTTGGCTTATGCTGCATTTTACGAAGTTGAGGTAAGCGACGAAGGTCTGGCTGCTACCTGGGGGTGGATAGAAGATGAAAAAGAAAATTTCTGGTGCACTCTAGCGTCAGATAGCACGGGTCAGGTGATCGGCTTTACCCAGTACCAGCTGATGCATCGATCGCTGAGCGGGTCTCTGGTGTGTTACCTGAGCGACTTGTATGTTGAGCCCGATACCCGTGGCGGTGGTGTGGGGCGTGCGCTGATTGACCACGTTTTTGAGTTTGCACGCAGCAACAATGTTTCAAACGTGCGCTGGCTAACGCAGGACTTCAATGCGGCAGCAAGAAAACTGTACGATACCTATGGCGAGAAGTCTGACTTTATACTGTATAGCTTTCCGGTATGAGTTGTGTGTTACTAGCTTGCAGCTGCCAGTAGAGACGCGTTACCACCTGCGGCAGTAGTATCTACACAGAGTGATTTTTCGTCAATCAACGGGCTGATATCAAAAAGTGACGTTGCAAGTGTGACTATGGGGCCGCTTCGATCTGCCAGTGTTTTTCGCACAGCTTTTATAAGCTGCGGCAGGTCGGCTGTGGCCACGGCATCCAAATGTGTAGTGTTCAGGACTTCTGTTAAAGCTTCGGAATCTGCTGTTGCATCGATCCCCTGCAGAGTGCCGGTATTATAATCTTTAAGCCAGTTGGCAATGACCACACTGTATTCATCTGAATCTGCACCGGCCATGATAGCTGCGTTACCCAGTGCCAGACATTGAACAGTTTGTGCCAGCCAGTGAGCAACGTTACCACCATTGAGACATAGCACTGTGCCTGCCGGTTCCATGCTGAGGCGATTGCTTTCACCGGTAGGTCCGGGTAAATCTATAGTCGTATGAAAGTGAGCTTTGGCATGTTCTAACGCGTTGGTTATTTCTTTACTGCAAAATTGCAATTGATCTGGCAGTGTATCAAGCAGTGATTTTATATGAGGTATCAATGGCTCGCCGGTACTTGCGGTCTGCAGCGAGACAGTTCCCGATTGCTTATCATTTAATTGCTTATTGGACGTTTTAGTTGTATCGCTCTTTGTATCGCGTTCCTTTAAAAACCTGAGCAGATAGTGTGGCCCGCCTGCTTTGGGTCCGGTACCAGAGAGTTTTTTGCCACCGAACGGCTGTGATTCGACAATCGCACCAATCTGATTCCGGTTGATATAAATATTGCCCGCTTCAATAGCAGTTACCGCATCCTGTACTCGCTCATCGACCCGGGTATGCAGGCCGAATGTTAAGCCATAACCACTGGCATTGATGTCTTCTATTACCTTAAAAAAACCACCGGCTGCGTATTTTGCCAAATGCAAAACCGGGCCAAATATTTCATGATCAAGATCTGCA
>CAYLZS010000478.1:0-3501 GCA_964388065.1 uncultured Granulosicoccaceae bacterium | reverse complement strand
GTAAAAAACCTCTCTCGCGCTTGTACAGATGTCAACAGCTTTATCTGTGTAACCAGATATTCGCCTGCACATACGTATGCCGCACTTGTTAATCAAAAAATAAATTTTATGTTTTCTTTCATCTACACCGATCATTGATCGGCAACCGTATCTTTGTAGAAAAATGCGATTCTCCAGAGATTTAACACGGTCACTCCCAATTTTATTCCCGAAAAAATTAAATTCCTTATTGCTAATTTTCTGGCCTCAAAACACAAAGTGCCGAGAGGTGCCCATCAACCCTGAACCGGCCGTTATCTCATTACAAACGGATTGGCCATTGGTTTGTCGGATGTGTTAATCCATGTGGTTTGCGTGCGTGTGTAGTCCATTATTGAGTCCATGCCCGCTTCGCGCCCGTAGCCCGATTGGTTAAAGCCACCAAACGGTGCGATTGGTGATACTGCTCTATAAGTGTTGATCCAGCAGATGCCTGAGCGAAGTTGGTCTGATACGCGGTGTGCCGTGGCAATGTTTTCGGTAAATACTCCGGAGCCAAGACCATAGTCGCTTGTGTTGGCAAGGCTTACAACTTCTTCTTCTGTGTCGAATGGCAATAGCGACATCACAGGACCAAACATCTCTATTTTCATGGTCTCGTTGCCGGCATTGCTGCATTCAACCAGTGTCGGGTTGAAATAGTGGCCCGGCAGATCATTGGTTCTTGTTCCACCGGCTCTGATCGTCGCCCCTTGTTGAGTCGCTTTTTGTAAGGTGTCTTCTATACGTTCGATCTGCGCGATCGTGCACAGTGGGCCTATGTGTGTGTTTGTATCTTGCGGGTCGCCAACTGTTATTTGCTTAGCGCGTGCTGTAATTTCTGATGTAATCTGATCGAAAATACCGCGTTGGATAAAGCCGCGTGAGCCTGCAACACATGATTGCCCAGATGCACCGAAGTTGCCTGCAATCAATCCGTTCACCGCGTTTTCAATATTGGCGTCATCAAAAACAATAATGGGAGACTTTCCACCGAGCTCCAGTGAAGTAACAGCAAAATTTTCTGCAGAGTTTCGCACTACATGACGGGCAGTTTCAGGACCGCCGGTAAATGCAATTCGATCAATGTCTTTGTGTTTTGTGAGTGGGATAGCGCAGTTTTCAGCATCACCGGGGAGGGCTGAAACAACCCCCGCGGGAAGTCCTGCCTGCTCTATAAGTCTTGCGAATTCAAGGATCGGTACCGGTGCGATTTCTGATGCCTTTAGTATAACGGTGCAACCCGCGGCGAGGGCCGGGCCGAGTTTAGTGGCAGTTAAAAACATCTGTGCATTCCAGGGCACAACGGCTGCTACCACGCCAATGGGTTTGCGTTTGGTAAAGACATGCATGTTCGGCTTATCTATCGGCAGTACTGCACCTTCGATCTTATCTGCAAGGCCTGCGAAATATCGGTAGTAGTCGCCTACATAACGCGTCTGTGCAATTGTTTCCGTAGCAAGCTTGCCGCTGTCAGTAGTCTCTACGCGGCCAATCTTTTCTGCATTCTGATCGATTAGATCAGCAAGCTTGTAAAGCAGTTTGCCGCGAGCAGTTGGCAGCATGTCCCGCCACTCGGGGTTATTAAGTGCCGCTTTCGCAGCGTTGACAGCGGTTGCCACATCGGTGGCTGAAGCGCAGGCAAAGGTGGCCCAGGGTTCGCCGGTTGCTGGGTTGATGGTTTGTTCTGTTTTGCCGTCACCACCATCGCACCATGCACCATTGATATACAGTTTATAGTGGGGAAGATTGCTCATAGTATTTCTCTGGTAACTATCCGGGGCTATTGCCTGGGGCGCTTAAGAAAACGCAGGCATCACTTCATTGATAAATCGGCTAAGCGAATCGCGCTTTCGTTCGAAGGTCATGCCGTTGTCGAGCCACATCGAGAATTCATCGTAACCGAGATCTTCATATTTTTTTATCTGATCGATTACCTCTGCTGATGTGCCAATGGTGAGATCACGTTTTAAATTCTCAGCAGACATCATTTTGTTGTTTTGAATATCGTCTGCGGTGAGTGGATCGATATGGCCTTGCGACACAGTGCGTTTGTTTTGAAACCATGCGCCAAAGTAGTTGTAGAACTTGCTTAACTCTACCGCGGCAGTATCTGTATCTGCGTTGTCACTGGAGACATAAGTATGATGCAGCAGCATAATTTTTGGTCTGGAACCATTGTAGCTGTCACAGGCATCTTTGAAGTGTTGCATGAGCGTTTCTATCTCTTCAATCCCTTGCCACAATGGTGTGACCTGTACGTTAAAGCCACTATGTACAGCAAACTCATGACTGTTGGGATCACGTGCCGCGATCCAGATTGGCGGGCCACCTTCCTGCACAGGTTTTGGGGCTGACGTAGTCGCCGGAAACTGGTAGAACTCGCCTTCATGTGCGCAGTCGCCTTGCCAGAGTTTACGTAACAAGGGAACTGTCTCTCGCATTCTTTGACCTGCCTGCCAGGCATCCATGCCTGGCATCAGTCGCTCGTATTCATAGCTGTAGGCACCGCGAGCAATCCCCAGTTCGAGCCTGCCACCCGTCACCAGATCGGTCATTGCAGCTTCACCGGCAAGTTTCACCGGATGCCAGAATGGTGCGATGATGGTGCCGGTGCCAAGCTTGATGTTTTTGGTGTGTCTTGCAAGGTCTGTGATTGTGATAAACGGGTTGGGTGCAATGGTGAACTCCATGCCGTGATGTTCACCTGTCCAGATGGTTTTCATGCCGCCGTCGTCTGCCATTTTGCATAGCGTGACAAACTCTTCGTACAACTGTGTGTGCGTCTGTTTGTTATTCTGTCGATCCATGTGTGCGAATAATGAAAATTGCATCAGCTGGTCCTGTGTTTGTTTTGGTGGTGAACGTCACCAGATTCAGTGTCGCCAACATAAAGCCCAAACACATCACTTTGGACTTCAGTGACAAAGCGATCCATCATGATAGATTGCGCAGCGTCTCTAAAAGAGTCGGTGTTCAGCGAATTTATTGAAGTGAACGTGCCTAATTTATTATCGGTATTATCTGAAGTATTACCCAGAAAGTAGGTGTAGCGTTTTCCGTTGCCAGTGTCGTCGTAAATTGAATAGACAGGGCCGAGCGTAATATCCAGTCCGCTTTGAATAAAGTGTTTCTGCAGTGCGCTGCGAGCACCGTCTGATCCCTGTTGTTTTATTTCAGGTAGCGTTAGCTTTTGTCCCTGTGGCACTACCAGTAGTTCGTTGCCTGTCTTTACAATAGCGCCGGTGATTCCAGTGATGCCGCTTTGATTTGAAGTGTCGGCCTTTTGTTCTTTGCTCAGACTGAAGTAACCGTTGCTGCCATAGCCAAGTCCGTTTTTATTATTGCATTCCAGGTCCAGCACTTCACCGATCAGCACCATATGGTCTCCGGCTGTCAGGCGTTGGTGTACGCGACAGCTGAATGTGGCACATGCGTCGTGTATTAATGGTGAGCCATAGGCATCGCCTGACCAATGAGTGT
>CAYLZS010000477.1:0-2237 GCA_964388065.1 uncultured Granulosicoccaceae bacterium | reverse complement strand
GATCACAATGTAAATCACTGAATGCCAGAATACGCATCTCTGCCGCTAGCGCCAGCTATCCATAGGCACTATTGCACCGGCATAACCGATAACAGTTGCCGCGCAGTTGTGTCCTGTCAGAAGTGCTCCGGAGTGATCATTGTCTGCCAGCCAGGTGTAAAGAAACCCTGCGTTAAAGCTGTCTCCCGCAGCGGTTGAATCGACGACTTTTTTAGCAGAGGGGTAGGTTATGTTTACTTCTTCCTGTGTGTTTTGGCCAAGCGACAACGGGCCGGCGGCACCGCGCTTTAAAGCGCCTGCTGTTACGCTGTAGTTATTGAATCGCGTTAAGACTGCAGCTTCGTTTGCCTCTTCGAATATAGCGAGTTCATCATCAACTGAAGGCAGAGCTATATCGGTGATACTCCAGGCTTTATCAATAATGGCTTTGGCAGCTGATTTAGATTCCCACAGTGCCGGTCGGTAGTTGGAGTCGAACGCTACCAGAGTGTTGCTTTCAGTTCGCAGGATTGCCAGTTTTTCCAGCAATTTCAATCGAACATTATCTGGCAAAATGGCAAGTGTAATCGCGGAGAAATAAATCACGTCGAAGCCATGCAGTGTATTGAAAACACCGTCGGTAAATAGGGTTCTTGCAGCCGAATTGTCCCGCCAGTAGTTGAACGTGCGTTCCCCGTTAGCGTCAGTAGAGATTGAATAAATGCCAACACCACGTTGTTCCGAGCGGCTGATAGTACTGGTATCGATTGACTCTGATTCTATAAAATTGACCAGTCTGTCTGACAATGGATCGGTGCCCAGAACGGTGCAGTAGGATACCTGGGCAGATTCTCCAAAAAAACGTTTCAGGTAGATTGCGGTATTTAACGTATCACCGGCAAACCCCAGAGAAATATCATCACCGCTGCCAAGTGACAGCTCTACCATGGCTTCACCAATACATAAAATTTTCTTTGTCATGCTTTGCGATGGCTTCTCATTAAAGTAAATACACCGGCGCTAATGATTACAGCGGTGCCTACCCAGGTCCAGATATCCGGGAAATGACCGAAGACGATGTAGCCGTACATTGTACCCCAGATAATGAGTGTGTAGTGTATCGGTGCAATGACAACGGCCTCTGTAACTTCAAGTGCCCTGATAACAAGTACTTCAGCAACAGCAGCCATTGCAGACATACTGACTATCAGTAAAAGCTGCGTGCTGCTCTCAGGTGGCTTCCAGACAAAAGGCATTGGCAGGGTGATTAACAGACTGCCGACGATTGCCGTATACGCAATGGTAGTGTGCGTTTTGTCTGTATCGGCCAGTTTGCGGCCAATGACCTGTCGCAGTGCGTAAAAAAATGCTGCGAGCACCACCAGCAATACTGCCGGGTGTACTGCATCTGTTCCGGGTCTGATGATAATCATTGCGCCAATAAATCCGACGACCACAGCACTCCAGCGTCTGATGCCCACTTTTTCTCCCAGAAATAATGCTCCGAGTATGGTCAGAAAGAACGGGGCGACAAAACTCACGGCTACTGCGTCTGCCAGTTCTGCATGACGTATGGCATAGACAAAAAGCACAGCAGAGCAGATAGCAAGCCCGCCGCGAGTAAATTGCAATAGTGGCTGACGGGTAGAGAGTACGGATCTGCCTTTTAAGACAATTAAAATCACAACACCGATTAAAAGCCCCAGTTGTCTGAACCAGATAATCTGTGCCGGATGGAAGGTATCTGTGAGAAACTTGGCCTGTGTATCGACTGCTGAAAACAGGAACATACCTCCCAGCATAAACAAAATACCGAGTTTGCTGTTAGATTGACGAACGTGGTTTGCTGCCGTTTGTGTGGCCGCAGAGGAGGTTTGAGGCGCACGATCAACTTTGTTTCGGTTGCGGCGGGAAGAGCTGTTAACCATGTATTAGCGAATTCTGTGGTGCTCAGCGTTTTATTTGTACCGCACTGAGAGTCGATGTGGTGACGACAGTATTAGAGCAATTGGGATACACTGCAAGCTATAGATTATCGTGAGAGAGACCTCTGATGAGCATGACGCCTGAACCTGTCTGGCTGGATGCGTTTGTGCGTGTGTTTGAACGTTGCCGGATCAGTGCTGAAGAGTCAGTTATTGTACTGGCGGAACGAGGTAGTCGTGCAGTACTGATCGAGCTTGCCGAGCTCGCCTTAACCTCACTCGGGCATAGTTACTATCGATTGGTATTGCCATCACCCATCGGTGTTGCCGGCC
>CAYLZS010000476.1:0-1631 GCA_964388065.1 uncultured Granulosicoccaceae bacterium | reverse complement strand
ACTCTGGCGTAACAGTCATCGCTCGCTTTAAAGTGTACGCCATTCATCCCTATTGACATGGCAGCTTCTATATTTGGCAAACTATCGTCGATGAAAACCATTTGCGACGCTTCCAGCTTATAGCGATCCAGCACAAGCTGAAACAGCGCTGTATCCGGCTTAATCAGTTTTTCAGTCGCAGAAATAACAATACCGTCGAAGAGATCAAAGTAAGGGCGCAATCGCAAATACTCGTAATTCAACGCCGACATATTTGAAAGTACATATTGCCGAATACCGGAAGCTTTCATCTCTCCAATCAGCTCGATACTTTTGGGGAAGTCCACCAGGGATTCACGCACGGTATCGAAGCACTGCAGCATTTCATCTACTTCGAGACTGCTTTCGGCGGCGATTTGCTCTGCCACTTTGGCCTCGTCGGTTACACCACGATCAAGATCGAGCCAGCGGCTTCCACCACTGAGCAGGTCTTCAAGCACCGCTGACTTGTCAGGGGGTAAGCTCAGCATCTGCAGAATTCTGTCGGGATTCCACTGCACCACCACATTGCCCAGATCCCACAGGGCGATCCTCTCTTTACTCAACAAAACACTGCTCCCGAATCTTTTAATGACTGGCCATTATGTCTGGCCAATTTTGTATTGGGCCAGTTTAGTGTATCGGGCATCAGAATGGCCTATCTGAATTGACAATGAGAATTATTCGCATTACCCTTCTCATTTAATTAGTTTGACGACGGATTGCTGAATGTCTCCGAAAATGCTCTCGCTGACTGGTTTGCTGGCACTGGCCACCAGCGCGCTACCCGCTATTAGCAGCGCTGATGTCAATGTGTACTCATACCGCCAGCCGTTCCTGATTGAACCCGTGTTCGATGCATTCACTGCAGAAACCGGCATCAAAGTTAATACAGTATTTGCAAAAAAAGGGCTGGTTGAACGGCTAAAAAACGAAGGCCGAAACAGCCCGGCCGACATTCTCTTAACCACTGACAGCGGCCCTCTGTACCGGGCAGTTGATCAGGGCCTCACACAAGCACTGAGCAATAACGCACTTGAGCAGAATATACCCGAAGAATTTCGCGATCCGGAAGGTCACTGGTTTGGATTAACCAGCCGTGCTCGTTTGATAGTTGCGAGCAAAGACCGGATCGACCCGACCACAATTAAAGACTACGAAGATCTCGCCAAGCCTGAATTTGCAAACCAGGTTTGCACACGCAGTGGCAAGCACACCTACATGGTTGCATTAAACGCATCAATAATCGCCCACCTTGGCATTGATAACGCGACCGCATGGCTGGACGGCGTAAAAAACAATCTCGCGCGCAAACCGCAGGGCAATGATCGTGCTCAGGTGAAAGCAATAACGCAGGGCGAGTGTGACATCGCCATTATCAACAGCTACTACATGGGTCAGATGCTGGCTGACGACAGTCAAATCCCCTGGGCAGAATCAGTCAATGTTATTTTCCCCAACCAGGAAAATCGTGGTACTCATATGAATATCAGTGGTGCATCACTAACCACAGGTGCTCCAAACCGCGATGACGCAATCAAGCTGTTGGAGTTTATGTCATCAGACACAGCACAAAGCATCTACGCCAAAACCAACCACGAGTATCCGGTAAA
>CAYLZS010000475.1:0-4493 GCA_964388065.1 uncultured Granulosicoccaceae bacterium | reverse complement strand
CGCCACTAGCGATGCGGATCGGGTGAGATGTGACGCGCTATTGGCTTCTGGAGTCGAATAGACAGACTGTTTTATGAGTCATGACATTGAAATAAAATGAAACTCTACAAATGCAGTACTTTGCCTGAAGACTCGCGTCGCCTTATGAATTATCCGGGCTAGATGGTGGCCCTGTTCAGACGGATAAGGTCATGTGGTACAAACTAAAAGTTACCTCTGTTTATTTTGCTTGTGCAGTTTGTACAGATTCAGGGTAGTTTTTATTGAGCAACCAGAAATTGCCCCCTTGATGCGTCAATGGCCGTAGTGCTGTACCGGGTTTAGCAGAGTGGTTGATAACGGTGAGCAGGTCTGAGCTAACAGCCGGGTTGCTAAAAAAATAGTCATGACCAGTAAATGACTTTATGTTTGTGGCGAGTATAAAGCCAACATTGCCAACGTTTTCAAGTATTGAACTGTCTCTGGTATTTATGTCGGTTGAGGCCAGTAGTCCAAAGCGGATACTGCGCAAAAAAAACTGCGACAGAGAAAGTGCTTTATCACCGCTGGTTGTGTATACGGTAATCTGACCAAACGCTGTGCCGAACTGTTCTGCCAAAAGGCGTTGTCGAACTACACCGTAGTCGAGATCAGGTGCTGCAAGGATCAGGTTGGCAATTTTAAAATATTTTTTCAGATCTTCTGTTCGTCTGTGCTCTATCAATAACTCTCGCATGGCGGTTGTTACTACATCGGTGCCACGACTGTGAGCAATGATATGTATGTTGAAGTATAGGAAGCATAAACGCTATTTTTCGCCATCACCAGCAGTAACCGAGGAGCTGCAAGGGTCAATCTGAGCCTGTTATTTCGTCGAATTTCCCTCGCTCGCACACTGTTCTGCGGATATTCACCGGCAGCATTGTGAAATAGCCTCCAAATTCCAGGTTCCATACACCCAATAGACAATACCCCGCCTTCCAGCTAAACGACTCTACACCAGCGATGGATGCCGTGACCTCGATTTTACCCAACTAACCCAATCGGCGGCGGCGCCCGACTCGGTGGCACGTCTCCCGCCGGCTGTCGATTACACGTCTGCTTTGCTTCCACGTGCGACAGGATCTGCCTGATCACCACCGGGTCTTCGATACACGCGATTATCCTCACACCGCCTCCGCAGTGCGGGCAAACTTCCACATCTATTGCGAATACCCGTTTCAGCCGTTGGGCGGGGCGGCCTTCCGTACAGCTCATTCCCCGACGCTTCGCCTTACCTTCCTCCTGATGCTCTGTTTGAACCGCAGCCCCGTTGCCCCTGCTTCCCGGCGTCACCTGATCACGCCAGCGGCTGTTCGGCGGAAGGCCGCCCCGAGAGAACACCCCATGGTAGCGCGCCAGGATCACTCCCGGCTTCGGAATCAGCGCCACCAATCTTGCAATGAAATCCAGTGGATCGATGATCACGTGTCGGAGTGCCGCCCAGTCGCCCCATCCCGATACGGCGTCTTCAGCTCGTAGCGCACCTGTCCATTTTGTGTCAGCGACTAGCGCTTTTCTGACACCGCCGCACGGCTCACATAGCGACACAGCCTTTCCAGCTTCTTTCGCTGGCCCTTTTTTGTGGATACGCCGGCATGTAGCGAAAAACCTCCCGCCTTGCCCGCCTCCATTCGCACTTCCTCCGGTTGCGCTGCCGGTAAACTCTGCAGTCGATACACCGGGCGACCTTTGTGTGGCCCCACTGCTATGCGATACGTGATTGATGAGCCGGTTAACTCTTCTACCGCCCCTCCCTCTGTCAGTCCCTCTGCCAGATAGCTATTCTCGGCATCTTGCGTCAAATAACCCCGGCGCGTCAGGTAACGCCCTATTCGCCTCGCCAGCGTTTCTGCCAGCGCCGTCAGCTCAGCACTCGTTGGCTCTCGTGACCTTCGGAACTACAGCCGATCCGGGTCTCCCTGCGTGTACGCACCGTCCAGAAACAGCAGGTGGTAACGCAGGTTCAGGTTGAGTGCACTACCGAAACGCTGAATCAGTGTCACCGCGCCTGTCTGACCTGTCTTTCGACTGAGATCTGAAGCTTTCGTGGTTTTGGCATGAGTTACTTCTACAACTAACGACACCGATACATTGCCCGCTATTTAAACATTACACAGGGCAATGTGCCTCAATTTTTCTTTAATCATGCCTGACATAGTAAAACCATGCCTGTCATAGTAATACCATAGTAATATCAGCGATGACATAGGAATGATTTATCCATTAAACATATCAATAGTAAGAAAAAAATGCTTGTGATACTCGGTAACATGCCAGAAACTACACCCGCAAAGCGACGCGATTTCTTGCTCCTTTTTTATTGCCATGTATGTCACCAGTGACATCTTTTTTACAGGAGAATTTCAATGGACCAAGCAATGAACAAACTCTTAGGTAAGTTTCTTATTGTTGCCTTAATTTTACTAGGCGCTAACAATATTCGGGCGGCAGATCGATGGGTTGATGGCAACAACGGAAACAACGGTAATGCCGGCACCTTTTCCAGTCGATGGAGAACTGTAACCTTTGCTCTGTCACAGCTGGAGCCTGGTGATACTCTGACTATTGCTAACGGCAATTACAATTTGCGCAATGAAGGGGCGGGCAATGGTATCGCCCGTGTAAGGCGACCGAGTGGTGGCCGCGTCGATGGCTGGACAGACCGCTGGACGAACATTCGAGCCGAAACACGGGGGCAGGTGTTTATTCAAGGCAATATCGATATTGAAGGTTCCTTTATCCGTTTCCAAGACCTGCGCATTTTTGGTGATGAAAACAATGATGCACCCGTATTGTTTTTCCGCGACGCACACCATATCGACGTGCTGCGCAACGAACTTGCCTTTGGTGGTGGAGGCGGAGTGAGCTTCAACCATTCAGACATGATTCGCGTCCATGAAAACACTACGCACAACAACGGCCATCGAAATTCGGACCAGCACAGTGGAATTTCGGTCTACCAGCCCATTGCATTTGATAATCCTCCTGAATTCCGATTCTGGCGCATCGAAATTTTGCGTAACGTCAGCCATGACAACCGAAATATAATTCCAAATCCAAACACCGGAATCACCGATGGAAACGGTATCATTCTCGATGACTATAAATACACGCAGCCGCAATTTCTGGGAGATCGCAATGGTAATACTCCCCAGTACCAGTTCCGGACGTTGGTCGAAGGGAATATTTGCAACTACAACGGCGGAAGCGGCATTCAGGTTTTCGAGGCGGTGCGTGTAACTGTCAAGAACAATACCTGTATAGGCAATCGCCAGTTTACGTTTACGCCCGGTGGCCAATACACTAACGCCGGACAGGTGAGCATACAGAATTCCGATTTTAACCATGTTTTGAATAATGTGTTGGTGTCACGCTTTGTCAGCTTTGCTCCGGGCAATTCACCTTATGCAGCCAGCGAATCCAATGGAATAGGTAATTTCTGGCAAAACAACCTTGTGTGGAGTTCGGTCAATTTGAACGCTTTGTGGAACAACAATAGTGTGAGTAACGGCATCATTGTTACCGATCCAAATTTTGTCGACGAAGGTAATTTCGATTACACCTCGCGGGCCGGTTTTAATCGCGGAGTTCGGTGGAGCGGTCACGTTTACATCGACGGTAACGGAGTCGTTGTAGGCAGCAACCAGCGAAACGACCTGGGTGCGCTGCAGAACTGAGCCGTCTTTATTCAGTAACTGTCCTCCGGTAAAGCCGGAGGATTTTTTTTTGACCTGGAGAGTTCCGTAAAAATTATTAGCATCGAATAATTGGTGCGTGACCTCCTCACAGCAATGTTATGTACTCAGGCAGTTGTCTGCCAGAGGTTGCAATGGTGTGTAATCGCGGTTGTTGTGATGCCAGGCGCGCTCGGTGCTGGTACAGGCATTGCTCACAGCATTATAGTTAAAGTACATAACTGTGCGACTGTATGGCGATATGTTGTTGGCCGACCCATGGACAATATTGCAATGCAGGAAAGCCACTGAGCCCGCCGGGCCAAGCAAAGCCTCTACCGGTGAATTGTCACTTAAACGGGTCAGGGTTTCACGGTCAATATCAAACAATGCATAGCCTTTGGCGTTAGTGTCTTCTTTTGCGCTATCAATATATAGGCGCCAATATATAGGGACAGTCGCTGTAAAAAAGAAACAAAAATCGTGTAAGGCCCTGGCCTACTCTCGACACAGGTCGAATCGATAATTATTGACCTGTTCGCGCTACCAGGAAGAAGGGATACGCCTTTAAATATCCGATATTTTTGTGTTTCGCTGATGTTTTCAGCTACTCACGCAGGACCAATCCGTCGATAGCAATAATCAACAGTGAAAAATTCTGATTTCAGATTGACGTAGTCAGGAAAACAGAAGCGTACTATTGCTGCGATTTGCTCTTCTTGTTAATCCAAACAAACTTATCAGGTTTTTCAGCGAATGCTTCGAACCCACAAGCCCCTTAAATCGGTCTTCAAAATG
>CAYLZS010000474.1:0-21268 GCA_964388065.1 uncultured Granulosicoccaceae bacterium | reverse complement strand
TAAATGGCACGCCCGGAAGGATTCGAACCTCCGACCACCTGGTTCGAAGCCAGGTACTCTATCCAGCTGAGCTACGGGCGCACAGACTAGCCTGCCTCGCTATTGTAGAACGCCTGAGGCGAGATTGACAGTCCCTCACATATGCAACTGTATTAAACCCGAGCACACCTCATCAGGAGTGAGAAACTACCTCCTGGCGTTGATCGCCCAGACCTTCAATCCCAAGCGTTACTACATCACCTGCTTTCAGGTACGTTGGTGGTTTCATGCCCATACCAACTCCTGGTGGTGTGCCTGTGGAAATAACATCACCCGCCTGCAGGCTCATGAACTGTGAAATATACGACACCAGAAAAGGCACCTGATAGACCATGGTACTGGTAGAACCGCGCTGCATCGATTCACCGTTGACATCGAGAAACATATCAAGTGTCTGTGGATCTGCAATTTCATCTCTGGTGACCATCCAGGGGCCCATCGGTCCGAACGTATCGGCAGATTTTCCTTTCACCCACTGCCCTGAACGCTTGATCTGAAAATCGCGCTCGGAGACATCATTGACCACGCAGTAGCCTGCAATATGCTGCAGGGCGTTGGATTCTTCGATGTATTTGCCATCTTTACCAATGACTATCGCAAACTCTACTTCCCAGTCAGTAGACTCGCTTCCTTTAGGTATTTCTATCGCATCGTTGGGGCCGACTATTGCTGAAGTCGCCTTAAAAAACAGTACCGGCTCTGGTGGTACTTCCAGACCCGACTCTGCGGCATGGTCTGAATAATTCAATCCGACACACACCAGTTTGCCAACATTGGCAACACAGGCTCCAAGCCGTGTACCTGCATCAACCTGCGGAAGGCTGGAAAGATCCAGTGCACGGAGCTTATCGATTGATGCATCAGATAACGCAGCACCATCCAGATCATTAATATGTCCGGATAAATCTCTGATAGTGCCGTCGCTGTCGAGTGCACCCGGTTTTTCTGAACCAACAGGTCCGTGTCGTAGTAGTTTCATTTGCAATACCTGTGGTTTGTTTTGATAAATTTAAACGCTTTTACTGAGGACGCTCTACAGAGCCCAGCCACCATCAACAATATGAGCCTGGCCGGTAGTAAAAGCAGACTCGTCAGAGGCCAGATAGATCGCCAGATGTCCTATCTCATCGGTTGTACCCAATCGACCCATGGGCTGGCGTGCAACAAAATCTATCATTGCCGCATCATAGTCACCTGTCGCTCGCAATCGATCATGTAGTGAAGGCGACTCAACTGTGCCAGGACAAATGGCGTTGCATCTGATACCAGTTGTCACGTTGTCCGCGGCCACTGACTTGGTCAGACCCAAAACAGCAGCTTTGGTAGTGGTGTAGATAAAGCGATTGGGAACACCCTTAAGACTGGATGCGACCGATGACATATTAATAATAGAGCCACCGCCGGACTCAATCATAGCGGGTAGAGCTGCCCTGATGGTGTAGTACATAGAGCGCACATTCAGGTTCATCGAGAAGTTCCAGTCGTCTTCATCGCACTCGAGCATGGTGCCATTGTGTACAAAACCAGCACAGTTAAAGAGTACATCCAGTGGCCCGGCACTTTCTATCGCAGATTTTACCGCGGCACCATCGGTGACATCCAGCGTGTGTGAGTCAATACCGTCAAGACCCTCAAGCAAATCCGGATTAATATCGGTTGCAATGACAGTCGCACCTTCCGCTGCGAACATTTGTGCAACCTGTCGTCCGATTCCCTGACCTGCGGCGGTGACAAACGCCTTTTTTCCACTCAGTCTTTGCATTGTGTTCTCTCGATTGATGATTAACTGCCGTCAGCCCGGTAATTCTGACCGCCCGTGTAGCAAAATACAATTCGCACCCCCTGCGAAGCTGCGATCTGATAAACACCGCTAAAACGAATTGCTGCTGGTATTCAATGGACTGCGATGCTGGCTATTGAAAACAACACTATAATTGAGCATCTTGATCGATTATTTCGACCCCGGTGAACCATGCAAGCGCGTACCGAATCTGCTTTTGACTATATCGTGGTCGGTGCTGGCTCTGCAGGCTGCGTTCTGGCCAATCGGCTGTCAGAGAATCCGGACAATAGCGTCCTGCTTTTGGAGGCCGGCAACCCTGACAGTAATCCATGGATTCATGTACCTGTCGGCTACTTCAAAACCATGCACAATCCGAAGTTCGACTGGTGCTACAAGACCGATCCGGATCCCGGTATCGACAACCGCAGTCTGCAATGGCCGCGCGGCAAGGTACTCGGCGGGTCAAGCTCAATCAACGGGCTGCTCTATGTTCGCGGCCAGCATCAGGACTATGACCGCTGGGCAGAACTTGGTAACCGCGGATGGGACTTCGATAGCGTACTGCCTTATTTTAAAAAATCCGAAGACCAGTCGCGCGGTGAAAACAAATACCACGGCACAGGCGGACCATTAAAAGTATCTGACCTGCGTCTGCGCCGCTCGATCGCCGATCACTTCATTGCCGGTGCCTCCGAATGCCAGATTCCGTTAAACGACGATTACAACGGTGCGCAACAAGAGGGTATTGGCTACTTCCAGCAAACAGCACACAACGGATTTCGTTGCAGCAGCGCAAAAGCGTTTCTAAAGCCTGCTCGCAAGCGTTCAAACCTGACGATCATCACCAATGCACAGACACATCGCGTACTGGTGAAAGATCGACAGGCATTCGGTATTGAATACGAACATAATGGTGTTATTAACAAAGCGCTGGCAGGCAGAGAGGTAGTTTTGTCAGCAGGTGCCATTGGATCACCACAAATTCTTCAGTGTTCAGGTATTGGTGAAGGCGCACACTTGCAGTCACTTGGCATTGAGGTCCTGCACGATCTGCACGGTGTTGGCAAAAACCTGCAGGATCATTTGCAAATACGTGCAGTCTATAAAACCAGTGAGCAAACACTGAATGACGAACTCAACAGTGTATTAAAGCGAATTAAGGTGGGTATACAGTACGGTTTGTTTCGCACCGGTCCGCTAACACTTGCAGCAAGCCAGGTGACTATATTCACACGCTCATCACCGGATGTTGAGCGACCTGATATACAGTTCCATATGCAACCACTCAGCGCTGACAAACCAGGTGAAGGCGTACATGACTTCTCGGCCTTTACCGCGTCTGTCTGTCAGCTCAGGCCACAAAGCCGTGGCGAAATAAAAATATTGAGCAGCGATCCAAAGCAATATCCGTCAATTCAACCCAATTACCTGTCTACCGATCTGGACCTTAAGACTGCGGTGAACGGTTTGAAAGTCGCACGCAAGATTACCTCCGCACCGTCTATGGAACCCTATATTCTCGATGAATACGTACCGGGATACCAGTATCAGTCAGAGACAGAACTCGAGGAAGCGGTGCGCAAGTACAGCCAGACAATCTATCACCCGGTTGGTACCTGCAAGATGGGTAGCGATGCAAGCGCTGTCGTAGACGACGAGTTAAAGGTACATGGCATCGACAAGCTGCGGGTCGTTGATGCGTCGATTATGCCCGAGATAGTCTCCGGCAATACCAATGCCCCGACAATTATGATCGCCGAAAAAGCATCAGACATGATTCTTGGTAAACAGCCAGCGTAAGAAACTCAAACTGCAGGCATGCTTACTCAGGTACCGACAGATATTGCTAAAGCGTTTGGCTGCTAACCTCGCGTGACACCAGTACACAATCAAAGGATTGCTCCTCACCTGACGGAGTTACTGTGTCGAACATCAGCACTGTGTTAGAAGAACTAATCCCTGACATCAACATGGACGGCAGAGTCGGCGACGCCAGATTAACTTCCAACCCTGGAAGATTTCGATTCCAGTAAAAGATGCCATCATTCGCAGAGACCGCCGTACCGTTGCGATCGAAAAACAGTTCGTCAAACTGGATTCCCGCCAGTGAAGTAACCTGACAGGACCACTGCCGGTCAACTTCGGTCAGAAAGAATTCGGCGACATCAAACTCCGCAGCGCAGGCAAATTCGTCGTCTTGCTGTACGCTGTCTGCCGCCAGCGGGAAATCGTCCAGCGGAGTCGACTCATCGCGTGCGATGTCTCCCGCATTACCGCCGCCAACTTCACCACCAGAGGAACCGCCACAGGCAGAGAGACTGAGCGCAATCGCCAGGCAGACTACATTACTTCGAAGACTGTGAGCTTTCATTTTTGGCTAATTCTTTAGGACTACCGATAAAGCGTAGTTCATATCCATTGCATCCCACAGTAATCCCGCACGCTTTTGCGAATTTATTGCACAGTGAAGCAGTGGGCAGCGCCTGAAACCCGCTGGGGCCAGTGCCGGGCAGTCACTACAGCGATGGTGTTGCATTGTCTATCAATTGTCTACAAGCTGTTCACGATCAGATGGCTAATCTGGCCGACAAAACGAACTTATTTCCAGACAGCGGCTCTCAGACACTTCTATACTCTACAAATAGTAAACGGATAAAAAACAAAGCCAGCCAATGAGACTTTTACTAAAAATCCTCCTTCCCGTGCTAGTTGTGGTGCTTTGCGTTCTGGCTGCAAAAACGGTTGTCGCTAACCGACCAGAAGCAAAAACCCGCCCGCAATTCAAAACGTCCACAGCGGTGGAAGCAACGCGACTTCAGCCCCGGAGCTACACGGTAACGCTAAAAACACAAGGTGAAGTCAGCGCTGCGATTGAAGGCTCGCTGGTGGCGGAAGTTGCCGGCAGCATCACCGAAGTTTCAGAAAATTTCGTCATCGGTGGCAGCTTCCGCAAAGGCGACGTGCTGGCCAAAATCGATCCGCGCGATTACGAAATAGCACTGACACTGGCAAAAGCCAATTACGCACAGGTCCGGGCCCTGCTGGCAGAGGAGCAGGCACGTGCTGAGCAGGCGGCTGGAGACTGGGAAAAACTCGGTCGCAAAGGCAGTCCTTCGGCTTTAACTCTGCGCAAACCGCAGCTTGCCGCAGCCAGAGCTAACCTCGAAGGTGCGGACGGGCAGGTTCAACGCGCACAACTCGATCTCGAACGTACAAACATCAGAGCAATGTATGACGGCCGCGTTCGGTCTACCGAGGTAGCGCTGGGACAATTCGTCAACCGAGGTTCTGCATTGGCGCAAACCTACACCACGGGCAGTGCTGAAATACGCTTGCCGTTTACCAGCAACCAAATGAAGTTTGTTGACATGAATGCTGCGATAGCTAATCGACAGCTCATACAGTTACGGGAATCCGTCAGCGGTTCAGGCAAACAATGGACCGCTACGATGGAACGAAGCGAAGGCATCAACCCAAGCAGCCGACAGTACTATGCTGTCGCACGTGTTGATAACCCCTATACACTGGAGAATCCGCTGCAATTCGGTCAGTTTGTCGAAGCCGAAGTTACCGGAGTAACACTCGATAACGTTTTTGTTATACCAAGATCTGCGTTACGCGAAGACAAAAACGTACTACTGGTTGATGACATTGGCACACTGCAAAGCCGTGAAGTTGTGGTTGCATGGAAAGATAAAGAAGTCGCGGTCATCAGCTCAGGACTTAATAGCGGTGATGTATTAAATCTCACAGCGCTTGGCAGCATTACCAACGGCACCAGAGTCAAGGCAACTATTGATGGCGTCGCACCACAGCAGGAACAGCGCGGCAAACCTTCTGGTGGCAACCCAAATACCAGTAGTAAAGCAGGTGGTAATCAGGATGATCGAATGCAACAACTCAAAAAAATGGTTGATGCCGGTGAAGCCCTGCCACCCGATGCAGTAGCAAGAATCAAGGAGCGCATGGCAGCCGGTGAGGAAGTACCTGCCTGGCTAAAACAGCATATTGCAAAGAACGCAAAATAACCTGTACGCACCCGATATAACTATTCGCAGAGATATTGTGCCATGCACGCACTAATAAACTGGTTTACCCGCAACGGAGTTGCAGCCAATCTATTGATGATTGGGATCGTATTCTGGGGCCTGTTTTCATTAAACAACAGACTGCCGCTTGAGGTATTTCCATCGTTTGAACTCGATTCAATTACGGTTCGTGTGCCTTTTCGCGGAGCGTCGCCAACTGAAGTCGAAGAATCGATCAATATTAAAATTGAAGAAGCAGTACAAGATTTAACAGACATAAAAACGATTACATCAACCGCCGCCGAAGATCTTGGCACAGTGCGCATTGACGTAAACTCTACTGCCGATGTCGACGACGTACTGAACGACGTTAAACAGCGCGTCGATCAAATAAGCACATTTCCAGCAGATGCCGATAACCCGTCTGTCTATACCATCGCCAGAACACGTGAAGTGATCAGTGTAGTGATAGCCGGTCCTCTGGCCGAAAGAGAGCTGCGTACGCTGGCAAGTCGTGTACGTGATGATCTCGAAGCTTTGCCCAGTGTTACCCAGGTGACCTTATCCGGAGTGCGCGACTTCGAATTGGCAATAGAAGTCAGTGAAAAAACACTGATCGAATACGGGTTGACGTTTGCAGACGTTGCCAACGCAATCAGTAATTCATCACTTAATATCTCAGCAGGTGCCATTCAAACCGCTGGTGGTGAAGTACTTATACGAACAGAGGGACAAGGCAGGACCGTTGAAGACTTCGCAAGCATACCGGTAATCAGTTCCGCCGACGGCACCAGAGTGACACTTGCCGAGCTCGCAAGTATTAGTGACGGGTTTGATGAAAACTCACTGGCGCAGGTTTTTAACGGTAGCAGCAGCATAGAAATTGATGTATTCCGCTCTGGCAATCAAAGCGCTATTACTGTCGCACAGGAGGTCAAGGACTACATAGAAGATACGCAATCGACCATGCCGGACAACGTCACTATAGGCTACTGGCGTGATCGATCACGCATTGTAAAAGCACGACTGCAAACGTTAAATAAAAGTGCCCTGCAGGGCGGTGTGCTGGTAATTCTGCTGCTGGCTCTGTTCCTCAGACCATCTGTTGCATTCTGGGTTTTTATCGGTGTACCGGTCTCATTTATGGGTGGCCTGGCACTGATGCCAACTATTGGCGTGACAATCAACCTGATTAGTTTGTTCGCGTTTATTTTAGTGCTCGGCATTGTTGTTGACGACGCTATCGTAACGGGTGAAAACATCTACTCACATATGCGTCGCAACCCAAACCGGACAGAAGCCGCTATTGCAGGTGCACAAGAGGTCGCGATCCCGGTGACATTCGGGGTGTTAACTACCGTGGCGGCATTTATGCCACTACTGTTGATCGATGGTGTACGTGGAAAAATTTTCGCTCAAATACCAATGATTGTAATACCGGTACTGCTGTTTTCACTGATTGAGTCAAAGTTTGTACTACCGGCACATATGAAGCATCTGAACTTCCATAAACCGGAAAGACCTAATCCGTTATCTCGCTTTCAACGCAAGATCGCTGACGGACTGGAATGGATGATCCGACACTGGTATCAACCCTGTCTGGCTGCCTGTATGCGTCAGAGATATCTGACCCTGTCGGTTTTTGTCGGCACTGCGATTATTGTCTTCAGTCTGGTTACCGCGGGACATGTAAAGTTTGTATTTTTCCCACGCATCCAAAGTGAAGTGGCGAGAGCTTCTCTTGTCATGCCGGAAGGCACGCCCTTCGCTACGACACAGCAGCATATTGAAAAAATAAACAATGCGGCTGTTGAACTGCAGAAAAAACATATTGATCCGGAAACCGGATTAAGCATCATCGAAGGTATTATGTCGACGGCAGGATCCGCTGGTGGTGGTAACGCTGGCCAGTCACATGTTGGCCGTGTGATGTTTGAAATCACCCCACCGGAAGAAAGAGCGCTGCAGGTTACCAGCCGTGAACTGGTCATGCAGTGGCGACGTGCCATTGGAGACATCCCGGGCGCTAAAGAAATAAACTACCGTGCAGAGATCGGCCGCGGTGGTTCACCGGTTAGCGTCAGGCTTAGAGGACGTGACTTTGATCGCTTAAAGATTGCGGTACAAAGAACCAAAGACAAGCTCGCCACCTACCCGGGTATTGAAGACATCACCGACACCTTTGCCAATGGCAAGCAGGAATTAATTCTCGAAATCAAACCCGCAGCCGAGCAACTCGGACTAACACTGTCCGATCTATCCTCACAGGTAAGACAGGCGTTCTTCGGTTTTGAAGTACAAACACTTCAACGTGACCGAGATGATGTCCGTGTGGTGGTGCGTTACCCGTTGAGTGAAAGACAGTCGCTCGATAATCTGCAAACCATGATGATCAGAACACCTGACGGCAGCAATGTACCTTTTTCTGAGGTGGCAGATGCTGATATCGGACGTGGCTTTTCATCAATCACACGCGTCGATCGCAAGCGCACTGTAAATATTGAAGCGGATATCGACAAAGAAAACACTGATATCGAAGCCATTAAACGCGAACTCCTTGCTGACATGCCAGAGATACTGGCAAGCTTCCCTGACATCAGTTTTTCGCTGGAGGGTGAAGCTGCCGAACAGCGCGAGTCTTTTGGCAGTTTGAGGACCGGTATATTTTTCGTACTCGCAGTGATCTACACATTACTTGCCGTCCCGCTGCGTTCCTACGTCCAGCCAATAATGGTGATGCTGGTAATTCCGTTTGGTGTGGTTGGCGCGATTCTCGGTCATGTGATCATGGGCATGAACCTGAGTATTATGAGCTATATGGGTATGCTTGCTTTGTCGGGTGTTGTCATCAACGACAGTTTGGTGCTGGTCGATTTTGTAAACAACCGAAGACTTGAAGGACTGAATGTCACCAACTCAGTAAGAGTTGCCGGTGTCGCGAGATTTCGAGCCATTTTGCTCACCTCACTGACAACCTTCTTCGGACTAATGCCATTAATTTTCGAAAAAAGCACTCAGGCGCAGTTCCTTATTCCGATGGCCGTATCACTCGGGTTCGGCATTATGTTCGCCACATTGATTACACTGATCCTGATACCGTGCAATTATCTTATTCTTGAAGATATCAAGGGTCTGTTTGCGATGAAACCGGAAGAGCGTCGGAATCAGCAAACGACTTGATCCGGCTTGTTCACCTCGACATTAAAACTCACTCTACCCGAAGCGTGATAATTTAAACGCGTCAGTATCGAGTGCCGGTGTCTGATCAGTTATTAAGTCCGCTACGAGCTTGCCCGTAATCGGCCCCATACTAAAACCCATATGACCGTGCCCGAACGCCACCCATAGATTTTTATGCTTATGCGCGGCACTGATAACCGGTAGTGAATCCGGTGTGCACGGTCGGCGACCAAGCCAGGGTTCCGGATCAAGCTCAGTGGCAATGTTAATTGCCTGCTTCACAAAAGGGTGTATCTGCTTAAGCTGCACAGGTGTCGGCTCGGCTTCTTCAGAGCCCCACTCCACACCGGTAGTGACTCGCAATCCTTTCTGCATGGGTGACATCACATAGCCACCATCAACATCATAGACAGGTCGGCTGAGACGCACACCCTCGTCCAACTGGTAGTGCATGTGATACCCGCGCTCTGCCACCACAGGGACTTTGTAGCCCAACTGTTCCAATACCACCTTTGACCAGGCACCCAGTGCTACAACTACAGAATCCACAACACGTTTACTATTCTCGCAGGAAATTTGCCACTGACCATTGCACCATTCCAGCTGTTTCAATTCGTCGAGTACAATTTCACCACCAGCTTCAGCAAATTTTTCAGCATACAAATTACATACTGTGCCCGGGTTGCTAACTGAGGCAGTATTTTTAATCCAGAGTCCGGCAGTAAATATCGGATTAAGACCAGTTTCAAATTCCTGTATGGAATCACTATTCAGCCGTTCAAAGTCGATATCACTTTGTTCAAGGTAGTCTTGTTCAACAGCCGAGTTTTCAAATGATTCAGCGGTTCTAAATAACTTTATCCAGCCACTCTCACGCAGCAGATCAAGGCCATTGCACTCACCAAGCAATGCTTTGTGCTCTGCCAGACAAAGACCTACCAGCGCATTTAACACCGCAATGTTTTGCTCGAACTTATCGGTGTTGGCATTTTTGAGAATTCGCCTGCCCCACGGCGATAACTGGCCAAGGTAGCGGTAGTGCAAGCGGGCTTCACGACTGCGGTTGGTTAATATTTCGGGGAGCTTTTTATAAATACCTGGTGCAGCTGCAGGAAATACCGAGCCACGACTGATAACACCTGCGTTACCAAAAGAAGTTTCCGATGCTGGAGGGCGCCGATCGAGTAACGTTACTTTAAAGCCGCGGCTTTGCAAGTGCAGAGCGCTACAAATACCGACGATTCCGGCACCGATTACAGTGACGCTTTGATTCAAAAGAAGATGATTCTATGTAACATCCCTTCATGTTACGGAGTCGGGCAGCGCAATTCTACCGGCTTGCATTTGCATGACGCTATTCGTCGAAGACTCAATTCGAACGCTACAAAATACCGACTAACTTGCGCTAGAAAATACCACCGGGAAGCTGTACTGCTACGCGATTCCAGATGTGCCGTAGTACATCATCTCGCTTTGGAGGTGGAGGATACTTTCCATCGGCTGAACCATTGAGTGCATTGGAAAGAGAGTTTGTTATCGATGCAAAAACAGAGTTGCCAACATACTCACGAGAATTGCTTTCGTTCGCCAATATTCGACCGCCATCATCGCTGCGAACAACGTAATCAGAAATTTTGCGTGCAGAGACTGTATCGAATACCTGAACACGTACAGCGGTAAGCAGAATCGTCTGCCGTTTCTGGTCACGATAGTCATGAACCTCGCCGTTCAACCTGCCAATAACCGGCTTGGTATCTGGCTTCAATGGAAAAGATTGTTCCTCTGGCAGTATGCTGACCAGCATCAGATACCTGCGTCGCAGCTCGGCACTCTTCAGTGAGTCCAGCGCATCAGTGCTGAGATCACCCTCCAGACGATATCCCTTAAGCAGTGGACCAAGTGGTGCACCAACACGTCGCGCCAGATACTCGTAGCTATCGATATTGCCGCTGACTTCCGGGTTGGCTGCAAGAATTGACGAGGCAAGCTGATCGGCGTAGCGCCATCGGTCAGAGGACGAAAGTATCGGCCTGCCGGGCGCATTGATCACCGCACCAACCACCAGACCACCCGGTGCAGAAAAGTCCGCAAAAGGACCACCGCAGCTTTGGTGGCAGGCAGAGACAAACAGAGCTAAACCAACGAGCGAGGCGAACCGGCGTGGTCGCTTTCCACTGTAAAGATTCTGAAACATCCTGTAAGCGTAGTCGATTCAGGCGCACAAAACCATACCGAAAGCATTACGTCGGCAAGCTGGAAACAGTTGTTGATATAAAAGCGGTGTCTGTGCCTGGCGAATAATAAGCTGTGGTTCAGCGAAGAACTAAATAACCAGGAACAGTATTCACGCTGTTGATCTGGCGAACGGCAAAAGGCGGTGCCATTGGAGGGAAACAATGCGGTGCATAAAGTTGCACCGCACTTTTTAAATCAAAATCTACAAATACAGCTTATTTCAGCGTGTCATGCTTCAGGAACGAGTAGATCGGGCAAATGCCAAAATACACGGTAGCAAGCAATATCAGTCCTAAAAACAGCCAGAACTTCGAGCCGAACAGACCAACCAGCACCAAAGCACCACCAGCGCCCATACGAATGTTTTTATCCGCACCGCCCATATTCTTGACGAAATCTGGCATGTTTTTACCCATATCCTTAACGCCAGCACCAACCTTCTTTACATTTGATGATTCTTCCACTTTTATCCCCTTAGAGAAATCGTACGGATTTAAATTTCCACCTGCTGAGTTTAAACCAGAAATGGCAAATCCGAGACATTATTAACGAAATTTTATGTTCCCAATCTAAGCTCGATCAGTCGCATTTCAAGACCTTTTGCGCCCTGCAATTCGTAGTCGCAGTGCATTTAGTTTAATAAATCCCTCAGCGTCACGCTGATGATAAGCGCCCTCATCATCTTCAAACGTCGCGATTTTTTCATCAAACAAACTGTCCCCGGACTGGCGTCCCAGTACACTTACGGCACCCTTATACAACTTCAGTCGTACATCGCCGTTAACAAACTGTTGTGAGTGATCTATCGCGGCCTGCAGCATTTCCCGCTCAGGACTCCACCAGTAACCATTGTAAATCACACTGGCATAGCGAGGCATCAGTTCATCTTTAAGATGGGCTACTTCGCGATCAAGTGTAATGCTTTCAATCGCCCGGTGCGCCTTCAACATAATGGTACCACCTGGTGTTTCATAGCAGCCGCGTGACTTCATACCGACGTATCGATTTTCAACGATATCGTCGCGACCGACACCGTGTTCACCACCAACTTTATTTAAGTGCGTAAGTACCTCAGCCGGTGACATTGCCTTACCGTCGATCGCAACAATATCTCCCGCAACGTATGACAAGGTGATCTCGCGCGCTGCATCGGGTGCCTGCTCAGGGGCGACAGTCCAGCGCCACATCTCTTCTTCCGCTTCAACCCACGGGTCTTCGAGCTGATCACCTTCATATGAAATGTGCAGCAGGTTGGCGTCCATCGAATAAGGCGATTTACCGCCTCGCTTTTGTTCTATCGGTATTTGCCTTTCAGCAGCATAGGCAAGCAAACGCTCTCGGGAGTTTAAATCCCATTCTCGCCACGGCGCGATAACTTTCACATCGGGTGACAACGCATAAGCACCCAGTTCAAAACGCACCTGATCGTTGCCCTTGCCTGTCGCACCGTGAGAGATAGCGTCAGCGCCTGTCGACTCGGCAATTTCCACCAGCCGTTTGGCAATCAACGGTCGGGCAATTGAGGTGCCGAGCAAATATTCTCCCTCATAAATTGTGTTGCAACGCATCATCGGGTAAACAAAATCACGGACAAATTCTTCACGCAGATCTTCAATGAAAATGTCCTCGTCGCGGATGCCAAGCAACTTTGCTTTCGCACGCGCCGGCTCTACCTCTTCTCCCTGACCCAGATCGGCGGTGAAGGTCACCACTTCGCATTGATACTCATCCTGTAGCCAGCGCAAAATCACTGATGTGTCGAGTCCGCCGGAATAGGCAAGGACGACTTTTTTTATTGAAGACATGAGAGTTCCTGGTGACAGCTTCGACTGTCCTTATGCGATAAAACCGTGACTGGACTTAATTGTTGATACGGATAACTTAGCCAGGTCGCCGGACTTACAATGAGAGGTCTGTAATAGCGGACCAGTTACGATCGGGAGTAACTACCGAACCAACCTCGCTCAGAGGTGTGCAGCCGGATATTTTACAACACTCGGACTATAATCCATGCCCTTCCGGCGATTTTTTTTTGCGAAGATAAAGATCAACGGAGGTACTTGGAACCATTATAAAAATAGCGCTCAGCGATCGGTTTCCAGCGAAACCAGCATCGGATAACAGGAAAAATTGTAATCCGTTGTCAACAATGACTTATAATCGGCGAACGAGCCTGTCTGCGCACTACTATCCAGTCCAGATGATAGGACACACTGCCTTCAGCGCATATACCAACTTGCCAATCCAGGGCACCGAAAAGCGGATTCCGTCAATGACAAATAAAACAGTAACCCTTACAGACAACGAAAGCGGAAAAACCGCAGAACTTGAAGTGCTCACCGGAACGCACGGCCCGGGTTGTGTCTCTCTTGGGAACTTATACAAAGAGACTGGCTACTTCACCTACGACCCGGGATTCGGCGCGACAGGCAGCTGCAAGAGTGCCATCTCTTTTATCGACGGTGATCAGGGCATTCTACTGCATCGCGGCTACCCGATCGATCAGCTGGCCGAGAAGAGCAGCTATCTCGAAGTGTGCTATCTGTTGCTCTACGGAGAGCTGCCAAATAAAACAGAATTCTCAGAATTTACCAACACCATCAAAACCCATACGATGGTTCATGAAAATATCAGAGATTTCATCAACGGCTTCAGATACGACGCTCACCCGATGGCAATGCTGGTCGGCACTATCGGCGCACTATCTTCTTTTTATCACGACTCTCTTGATATTAATGATCCAAAGCATCGTGAAATATCTGCACACCGACTAATTGCCAAGCTGCCGACTATCGCATCTTACTGTTACCGTCATCATCGCGGTCTGCCTTTTATGTACCCGGACAACGATCTGACTTATGTAGAGAATTTTTTGAATATGATGTTCGCAGTACCGGCACAGAAATATCAGCAAAGCCCGGTTGCAGCAAAAGCACTAGAAGTTATGCTAATTCTGCACGCAGATCACGAACAAAATGCCAGTACCTCAACAGTCCGGCTGGCGGGCAGCTCAGGTGCAAATCCATTTGCATCGATTGCCGCAGGTGTAGCAAGTCTTTGGGGCCCGGCACACGGTGGTGCGAACGAAGCAGTAATTAATATGCTTGAAGACATAGAGCAATCTGGTGAGACAATCGAAACCACCATTGCCCGTGCCAAAGACAAGAATGACCCATTCCGTCTGATGGGCTTCGGTCACCGCGTCTATAAAAACTTTGATCCGCGCGCCAAGATTATTGCTAAACTATGCCACGAACTACTGGATGATCTCGATGGCGATCAGCCGTTGTTCACACTCGCACGGGAACTTGAAGAGGCGACACTTGCGGATGAATATTTCCAGCAGCGTCGACTCTACCCGAACGTCGATTTCTACTCAGGCATCATTCTGCGAGCACTGGATATTCCAATGAACATGTTCACAGTGATGTTCGCAATGGCAAGAACGGTCGGGTGGATTTCACACTGGAACGAAATGCACAGTGATCCTGAATACAGAATTGGCCGCCCACGCCAAATCTACACAGGGCACGCTACGCGCGACTATCCTTCCTAAGATAAGGATCAGCCTGTCAGCCAGAGCCAGGTCATACAAGTGTTAAAAACTGTGTAACCAGCGTGGCCGGATTTAGCTTTTCCCACCTCAAATAACCTGAAAGCCAGCGTCACGCTGGCTTTTTTGTGCCTGAAAACCAGCTTTCACCCGCATTCTGCATTGTCAGACACACTGACAATCTATTAACAAACAACGAATTCCCGGCAGATTAATCAGCATGTCCTAAGCTCAAGGGATACTCCTGTTGCGCGATAACCTTACTAACGACAGCTCGTTTCAGGTTCGCCTGGAAATAGCGAACTTTACCTTAGACCGAGTACAAACCATGCGGCGGTTTTTATCCTCCCTGCTGGTGTTGATGCTTTATGTAGTCAGCAGCAACTCATCAGCGCAACAATTCGACAGCTTTCGCCAGATTGGTGAAGTTGACGGTACGGCCGCAGGGACTGTAACCAGCATCACGCTGGCGCCAACCACTTCACAGATCAGCTTCTTCGACGCAGCCGGTCTGAGTACCGTTTTCGACATCATATTTACGCCTTCTCAGGTAATCCGGGACGACATTCCGGTCTTCATGCCATCAACCGAATTTGGCAGCGAAATCAGCAGCACTGTTGAACCGAGCTTGAATCTCGATGGAGTCGGTTTTTTTACCGGCACACTGGTCAATACGCAGGACCGTCAGGGTGACGTACCGGCTCACTGGTTCCGCATCACCTTTCACGACGGAATCTGGAGTGGTGCATTTCGGATAGCGGATCGGGTGTACTCGATCAATCGTGACCAGCGCGATAACGTCGTCGAAGTTCGAAGCACACCATCACAAAACAAAACACTGCAACCAACACGTCAGGTGAAAGTCACGGCACTGATAGACGAGGGCTTTGTCTACGCCGATGCACCGGGTGATTCTGTAGGGCTGGACACATTAGGCCATATCTTTGCACTGGAAACATTGCATGTGATGGACGGTATAGCCCTCGACTCATTAGGTTTGTCACTCAGGGTTGAACAACTCGTGTATCAGGAGTCAAAGGAAATTACATCGCCATCAGCCTGGCTTGCAGATAATGCAGAAACATTCGGCGTTGACGATAACCTGGCAACCTTTCTATTCCGGGGTAATGCCGCAGCCGAGATCGGCAACAACTATGTACAACAAAATATATCGGGCTACGCGCAACTTGCAACAGCACATAATTTTGGCGAGCTACTGGGACTTCCGGCAGAAAGCGGAACACTGCAAAGTGCACTGAATCCGTTGAGTGTTGCCCACTGGAGTGAGACACAAAAAGAATTTCTTTTTGCCAATCCTCCGAATCCCGCTCTGGTACAGATCATTAACTCTGACTCACCAGAGATTGAAATTACCGAGCCCGAGATAATCAACGAAATCCCACAATCTATTCTGGACTCCGAAATAGTTGAATCGATAGAACCTGACAGCGACAACAATACTGCAATACTGCAAAACGATGGCGCCAGCGACGATCAGTCAAACCTGGCATCGACTGACTCAGGTGGTGGAGGCAAGCTCAGCGGTTTCTCGACATTAGTTCTGCTGTTACTCACAGTCATTTCTCGCAGACGATTCAGCGCATAAGCAGACCTTGCCGGCTACAGTTTGCAGAAGTATTAAAGGTTCGATGCCGCGACCTTGCTTTTTCGAAATCACAGCCTGTTGAACCGGCCTTTCATACGCCACTTGCAGTGATTGCGTACAATACAGACTTCATCGAACCAGTCGTGAGTTCCTGCCAGTGCACAAAATAAAATACAATCATCTAAGCGCTGAAATTAACCCGGATGGTGCCGAGCTAAGCAGTCTGGTATCAGAAGGTACCGAGCTAATGTGGCAAGGCGACGAACAGTTCTGGAGCGGGCGTGCACCAATACTATTTCCGATTGTCGGGGCGTTAAAAAACGGTGCTATGAGGTACCACGGCAATCGATACGAATTGCCGCGCCACGGCATTGCCCGACATGCAACCTTTGAAATAATTGAGCAGTCAGAATCGAGTATTGCATTGCGTTTAACCGCAGACGATACATCGCAAAAAGTTTATCCATGGAATTTTGAACTGCAGGTGAGATTTACACTGAGCGATACAGGCATTGACGTACGCTATGACATTTTTAACCATGATAACACTGACATGTTATTTACCATCGGATCGCATCCGGCTTTTGCACTGGAAATAAACGATCAGTACAGCTTCCGTGATTATGAAATTTCTTTTGATCACCCAGAGTCCCTTGCGACATACCAATTAAATAATGAAGGGCTGCTGGACACAAAACCACAGGCATTCGCATGCTCTGAAAATTCAACTGCTGCCGGTACTTTCAAATTAAGCGAAGAAATATTTAATGACGATGCGCTGGTATTTCGCAACATCAAATCCAAACACATCAGCCTGCAACGCAATGGAAAAGTATTATTGACCGTAGATACAGGTGGTGCACCTCACCTGGGAATCTGGGCTAAACCCGGCGCACCGTTTGTTTGTATTGAACCCTGGCTTGGCACCAGTGATTTTATAGATTCAAGCGGAGACTTTGAAACCAAGCCCGATCTTCAGAAACTGGCGCCACAACAAAAATACAGTCACGGCATTGCTATCTCTGTTGCTCGATAACTCAGCGTCGGAAAGTTTTACGGATCTACAGGCGGAGGAGTGACGGTAATATTGATTGGCACAGTTCCCGGTGGTTCCACTGTCGGATCGTCAGAACCTCCTCCACCACTGAGTAATACCGCTGCCAAACCTACTGCAGCTACCCCCAGAATCACATAGATTATTCGTTTATCCGGCCCGGAGGTTTCTGTGACTTCCGCTGTAGTACCGGGCAAAGGTTCAAGCTGTCGCACCAGTGGAAAAAACGGAAACCCTTTAAGCACCCGGTTGCCGCCAGTGTCGAGCGCCTCAATGTAGTACTCAATGCTATTTTGATCAACCGATGTTTCAATAGAGACTGTATATTCACTGGTGCTGCCAACCTGTTCCATCTCAACCCTGCTGTACTGAGCACCCGATCTGTCACGATGAAACAAAGCAACATGCGTCAGTCCTCGATCATCAATGACCAGTGCGCTGAACTGCTGCGTTTGTCCAGGTATTCCGGTCTCCAGTGCTTCATGATCGATAACAGGCGGATCAATATCAATTTCACCAGGCCAGTTGCTCGGGATGCCCGGGTTGTTCTCTAACGGGTTGGGTCGGGCCGGGTCGTTTTGTACAAGACGAATGGTGGGGACAGAGTTATCCAGAGGGTCCCGTTTCAGAGTCTGGGCGTATAAAGACTGGCTCATGACCTGAGAACCGAACAGCACGATCGCCAGAAAAGATGCCAACAAGCGATGCATTCGTGAGAGTTGGTTTTGTGTGCTGTTGTTAATGACGCTTGCCTCCCGCTAAAATTCAAGGTGATGGTGCTTTATGTCATGACAATACCACACAGCGGAAATGTGTTCAAAGCACTTGAACACACCCGGTGGCAGATTGCATATTTTGACCTAAAACACCCGATCAGGCCTCAAAAAGAACAGGGGTTTGCCCGACTGACACTTTTAAACCAGCCGATTTAACCAGTGAATTACCAGACAATCCGCGACCAGCCATAGCGTTGCCGGTTGAGCGTGAGTTCGGTATCCCGATAGGCCGGTGACGGGTAGACGATGTCGCCGTTGGGCATAATCATCGCCTTGATACGCAGTTTGGCAGTAACACGCTTCGGGTCAGTACCCGATTTTATATCGATAATGTCAGCATCAAGCCGCGTATACCGGTTGAAAAAAGTGCCAAACAGACCTTCCCGACTGGGACTGCCCTCTGAAAGCGAATCAATCACTCGCTGATTTTTGGACTCTACAGCGCTTCTCAGTGCATTGAACTGCCCGGTCGCATAACTGACCTCGTACTCAGACAGCGGCTTGCGTTGAAAGGCCTCCTGGGCCACCACCTGTGATTCAAGACTCGACAACCGATCGTCGCTGATCTGCAGCGTGCGGGCGTCATCAAGCCATTGTCTGGCCGAGACAATATCGCCCTCTGAGACAGCGACTTCGGCATTGCCCAGGTAGCTGTTATAGGTATCTCTGCGTTGTCTTTGTCGACGGTTGGCATCAGCAATGCGCTTTCTGGTCTGTTCCTCTACACGACGCTTCTCCGCCTGTTCTTTTTCCTGTAGTAGTCTTTGCGCCTTGCTTCTATCAAGTGCACTTTGCGCTGATGACTCTATTTCTGAAATCCGCGGATCATCCGGCCGGACTGTGCGTAACTTAGCAAGCATGATGAGCGCGTCCCGGTGCTGACCAGATGCATCAAGTGCCAGTGCGTCATCAAACTGCTGTTCGATGGCCTGACTGTCGCGAGATTGTTTTATCCGCTGTTCGAATGTATCGGCAAGAACTGAATCGGTCGAGACAACCTTAAAGTCTTGCAGGGAAGTTTCTGCCAATTCAAACTCACCGTTATCGATTGCAGACTCTATCTTTGATTTGTATATCGCCTCTATTTCCAACAGTCTGGATTTTGCTACCTGATTTTCCGGTGCGGAATCCAGTACCTTGTTGTACAGTGGTAACGCACCGTCGACATAGTCACCGTTGCCGAACTCGGTATTCGCTTGCTGCAATAGATCTTTCAATGCACTTTGCTGCTGATAGTCACGGAAAAACCATGTGCCGGCCAACACCATTGCAACTAAAGAGACCAGTGCCGCAGCCCAGCGTGCAGTGGAAGATTTTCGCGAACGCGTGCGATCGGTACTCGCGCTGCTATCTTTCCGATACTCTTTTACAGACGATGACTCCGGCTGGTAGGACACCCGCCGTGGTTGAATCACCGGGGGCTCTTGCTCACCAAAGGCCTCACGCCACTCGGTGAGATCACGTGGCCGGTCCGATGGCCTGAAACACAGTGCCCAATCAATAGCCTCCAAAAAGGACTCACTATAGCGACCGGTACCGACCAGTCTGGCAGGTTCGAGCGGATCTGGTGATTTGTTCACCAGTGCTGCCAGCCGACCGGTTGGGCCGATTGGAGTTTCACCGCTTATTGCGTAATACAACGTTGCACCAAGTGCATAGATGTCGGTCCACGGGCCGACCTCCATACCCTCCCCTTCCTGATACTGCTCTATCGGTGTGTACCCAGCAGAGACATAGGCTGTGTGCTTTGCTGCTTCTCCGTCAGTCGGGCGCGCCGCACCAAAGTCGAGAAGCACAGGTGTACCGTCGTTGCGGATAATGAGATTGACCGGTTTGATATCACGGTGCAGAAAACCGTACTGATGAACCTGGTCAAGGCCGTCGACAATACTCAGGATAAGTGACTGAAGTGATTGTTCATCAACTCCATCGCCACGTTGTACGTAGGACTTGAATTCGTCGCCCTCTTCATACTCCATGACAAGATAGGCCGTGCTGTTGGCCTCGAATACCGTCATGACGCGAACAATATTTGGGTGTCTGAACTTCACCAGCGTGCGCGCTTCGCGCAAAAAGTTACCTACGCCGACATCAAAATCACGCCGGGCTTCATCGCTGATCGGTACGAGCGAGTTGTCTTCCTGGCGCGCTACCGCCCAGCCCGGCATATACTCTTTAATAGCGACCTTGTGGTCGAGATTGGTGTCTGTCGCGAGGTAGGTGACGCCAAATCCGCCGCGACCAAGAACTTTTTCAATCCGATACCACTGAACTAGATCACCTTCTTGTAGAATTTGATGATTATCCATTAGTTATTCAGATTGCAAAGCGTGCTCTTCGTTCACAGGATACGGCAAAAGAGCGCCAATTTCATCGCTGCTTTGCTATATGAAAATATTTGCTACAACATGCAAGCATTGCTGCATTAATACCAATCTCAGGCTGCTATTTTTCACAAATTTGCATTTCTGATGTTATTTCTCAGGTCATCTCTCAGGCCGGTTAGCCGGATTGCAAACCGCACTATATTTTTGTGTCCGGCACCCCAAAAGTTTTTCGTTTCAACCACAATTAGGGTTACAACTTTCAAACGTTAAATCGCTGATCTCCAAATAATGCGACACTAGCGAATTCACCGAACTCTGGTCTACAAATAAACAACTTGAGCAAGCCCGATCGAGAGGTTTGCCACAACACAGGAAAGCGCGATGGATCTTTTTACGTTAGACAATCTGGTCACTTTGTTTTTGCTAATTTTACTGCAGGCGGTGCTGGGTTTCGACAATCTGCTGTACATCTCGCTCGAGTCAAAAAGAGCACCGGCGCATCAACAGGCGAAGGTGCGAAAATGGGGCATCGGTATCGCTGTCGGTCTGCGCCTGATCCTGCTGGTTGTTCTGGTTAATCTGGTACAAAAATTCCAGACGTCTGTCTTTGCGGCTAAATGGGAAGGTGTGCTGGAATTCGATTTCAATTTTCACTCAATTATTGTGCTGTTGGGAGGCGTTTTTATC
>CAYLZS010000473.1:0-3233 GCA_964388065.1 uncultured Granulosicoccaceae bacterium | reverse complement strand
ATAGCAGTCTTCTGGGACTCGGGTGCCATGCAGGCTCAGTTGATGAAAGACGCTGAAGTCGACTTCACCACTGGCTGGAATGGTCGTTTTGATAATGCCAAAAAAGACGGTGCAACAGTGGGATATTCACTCGATCAGGCATTGCTCGACTACGATTGTTTTGCCGTACCCAAAGGAGCGCCCAATAAAGAGGTCGCGATGAAGTTTCTGGCTGAGGTATCTAAGCCTGAGTATCAGGCAAATCTGCCTTTTTATATCACCTATGGGCCAACAAATAAAAAAGCCTATGAAATCTCCACAGCACCAAAAGAGCTGATTGAATCACTGCCGTCTCATCCGAAAAATGTGCCTTTGATGCTTCCGGTTAGTCTCGACTGGTATGCAGAACATCGCAAGCAAGCACTTGAATTGTATTTGGAGATGATGAGCGAGTAATCCGATCATCAGCTTCTGATGATTACCCCGGTGGCCGTTTGCCCCGGGGTTTAACTTTTGGCAAAGGCGAATCACGTTGAGTGTTCAGAGTAATCAGGCGATTGCAGGCCACGGTGCCGCATTGCCGATCCGGATTCGTGAACTGACAAAACGTTATGGCAAGCTGTACGCGCTGAATCAGGTTAGTCTGGATATACACAGCGGAGAGTTTCTAACTCTGTTGGGGCCGTCAGGTTCGGGCAAGACAACACTGCTCATGGCGATAGCAGGATTTAACCGACCTGATGCGGGAAGTATTTATTTCGGTGATACAGAAGTTATTCTGACGCCGCCTCATAAGCGCGATGTTGGCATGGTGTTTCAGAGTTACGCCTTGTTTCCGCACATGACGGTAGCGCAGAACATCGCATTTCCACTTAAATTGCGCGGCATAGGTAAAGTGCAGCGCCTGCGGCAAGCGGACGAAGCGCTTGAAACTGTGCAGCTTGCAGGACTTGGTGATCGCAGGATCGATCAACTCTCCGGCGGGCAGCGCCAGCGTGTGGCACTGGCACGCGCTTTTGTGTTTAAACCCCGAATTCTGTTAATGGATGAACCTTTGTCAGCGCTGGATAAAAAATTGCGCGAACGAATGCAAATAGAACTAAAGCAATTACATCGGCAGCTGGGTGTAACAACAGTCTATGTCACCCATGATCAGCGTGAGGCGTTAACAATGTCTGATCGTATTGCGGTGATTAATCATGGTGAACTCGTTCAGGTAGATACACCGGAGGCGATATACAACGCACCGTCTAACGTGTTTGTGGCAGATTTTATCGGTGAATCAACCATGTTGCCATTGAGCCGCAACGGAAGCGGTGAATTGCTGTTTCAGGATAAATTGATAGCACCTGTACCGGATAACAATCACAGTGGCGACTGGGTGTTAGCGATACGGCCGGAGCGATTACACATCTCGGAGCATACAGTTGATCTGGGTGACTCAATAAAATTTACAGGTATGGTTAAAGAAAGCGTCTTTCAGGGTGAGACTGCGTTTGTCATTATTGCACTTGAAGACGCCACTGAAATTACTGTTCGTTTTGAGACCGGTACGTCGTCTCAGGCGCTGAATTTTGAAAATGGCAGGCCGGTTGTGGTCAGGTTAGATCGTCAGGATGTCATTGTGATACCGGCTGGTGATCTTACCTAGTGGCGCAATCTGAGCAAACAGATGGTTTGCATGCTCGTGAACTGCTACAACAATCACGCCGCGAGTCGCTTGGTCTATTGAGTCTTGCGATCCCCGCTTTGTGTATTATTTTTTTTATTATCGTAATTCCGGTTGGTTGGTTATTTTATTTGTCATTCATTGGTGATGAGGGTCAGTTCACATTAGAACACTACACCAAGATGATTGAATATAAATCCTACTACCGTGTTTTTCTAAATACTTTCAAGGTCAGTATTCTGACCACATTGATCTGCTTGTTATTGGGTTATCCGCTGGCATATTTTTTATCACAGCTGCCGGCTCGATGGGCCGGTTTGTTTATGCTGACCGTGCTGCTGCCGTTTTGGACTTCACTGTTGGTACGCACCTACGCCTGGCTGGTACTGTTACAACGCAAGGGTCTGCTCAACCAGTTTGCAATCGATATCGGCTTGTGGGATACACCAGTGAAGCTGGTACATAACCTGACCGGCACACTGATTGGTATGGCGCACATCATGTTGCCGTTTCTGGTGCTGCCGCTGTATAACGCCATGCGAAAAATAGATCGCGATCTAATGCACGCAGCGTCAAATCTCGGTGCCACTCCCGGTAAAGCCTTTTGGCAAGTGTACTTTCCGATGTCATTACCCGGAATGATCGCCGGAACCTTAATTGTTTTTGTTCTGTGTCTGGGTTTTTACGTAACGCCTGCAGTACTGGGTGGTGGACGTGTGGCGATGGTAGCAACACAAATCACTTCAATACTGGAAAATCAGTTCAACTGGGGTGCAGCCAGTTCTCTTGGTGTGGTACTACTGATTGCAACGCTGCTGGTTCTGTATCTGGTTGGACGCGTGTTTAGATTGGATGATGCTTTGTTCGGAAGGCGATGATAAATATGAGCTGGTGGAACGCACAGGCAACTGACACACGCATTAGTCATGGCAGTCGACTCTGGCTCTATATTACTGCGGCGATCATAATGCTGCTGCTGGTATTGCCAACTCTGATTGTCATACCCATGTCTTTCTCCAGTTCCCAGTACCTGGAATTCCCGCCAGAGACCTGGTCAACGCGTTGGTATGATGAATATGTAAGCTCCAACAAATGGATGCGCGCAACTGCAACTTCACTAAAAACAGGTTTGTTGACAATGTTGCTTGCCACCCCGGTGGGCACCATGGCAGCTTATGCTTTGTTCGTATCAGGGCATAAAGCAGCAAGATGGCTTTTTACCTTGTTGATCACTCCGATGATTGTGCCGGTGATCCTGATTGCGATCGGAACTTTCTATGCGTTTGGCCGCATGGGTTTAAACAATACTGTGACCGGGCTTGTGCTGGCGCATAGCGCACTGGCGATTCCGTTAGTGATGATAGTCATCACCGCGGCGTTGCGGTCCTACGATCTGAATCAGGAGCTGGTGGCACGGAGTCTCGGAGCCACAAGATTAAAAGCCTTCCTGGTGATTACACTGCCGCAGATTAAATTTTCTGTGGTGACTGCAGCGTTATTGTCTTTTTTAACCTCGTTTGATGAGGTCATTGTTTCTATTTTTGTATCTGGTGGTGTCAATGCGACGCTAACCAAGCACATGTTC
>CAYLZS010000472.1:0-1942 GCA_964388065.1 uncultured Granulosicoccaceae bacterium | reverse complement strand
CAGGCAGTTCTCGTGCATCAAATTTTGGCCGTAACAAAACCTACCTGAAAGAAGCCAATGAAGCGGTCACTGTGATCGTGCAGGTAGAGACAATGGAGGCGATGAACGAGCTCGAAGAAATTGCTCAAGTGCCAGGTGTGGTCGGTGTATTTATTGGTCCGGCAGACTTGTCGGCTTCGATGGGTCATCTGGGAGATATAGAGCACAGCGAGGCTCAGGCTGCGATCCGCGATGCAGCAGAGCGACTCACAGCGATCGGTGTGCCGTCTGCCACACTAGCTTTTGACCCGGATGTGGCAGAACGCTACATAGGTTACGGTTATCAGATGGTCTGTATCGGATCAGATCAATCCTGTCTTATGGGAGGCCTGGCCGGTCTGCACAAGCGATTCATGCCTACGGTATAGAATGCAACGAGATCTGCCTGAATCGCAAGCAGCCTCCGATGCTAAATCATGAATACAACCGGCGAATGCAACCGGGACAGGTACCACTATGCTGCTGAATAAAAATCATTTTGCAGGACTGGAGAATATTGTCCACCTTAGCGCCGGTGGCGAAACACCGATGCTGCACTCGCATCGCGAAGCATTTGAAAATTTTATCCGTGACAAAGGTTGTGGTGAACGGGCTCGAACGCTGTTACACGACACCATGCTTAAAACCAGAGAGCAATGCGGTGAACTGTTAAACGTCAGTGCCTCAGATGTGTCCTTTCTCTCTTCAGCTTCAGAAGGAATTAACATTGTCGCTTACGGGCTTGACTGGCAAGCTGGTGACAACGTGGTCATTGCCGATGTTGAATTTGGCTCAGGAGTGTATCCATGGACCATGTTGCAGCAAAAAGGTGTGGAAGTGAAAATTGTTCGTCATAAAGACTGGCAAATTTCCATTGCCGATATTGAAGCGCAAATCGACTCACGCACCAGACTGGTTTTAATGAGTCATGTCAGCATGTTCACCGGTCAGCGCATTCCGTTAAAGCCACTTGCAGATGCGGTACATGAAAAAGGTGCCGCACTGGTGCTCGATGCAACCCATGCGCTGGGTGTGGTGCCGGTTGATGCGTCTTGCGCTGATGTGGTTGTAAGCAGTTGCTACAAATGGCTTTTAGCCACCCACGGAACAGCAGTCTTTTATTGCAATCCCAATCGAATGAGTGAACTAAAAGCCCCTTTTCTCGGTTGGGCCAGTGCCGCTACCGCTGGCGGATGGAGAGATCCATTAACACTAACAGAATATACTGATGGCAGACGTTATATGCCTGCTAATCCGAACTACCTTGGCATCTACATTCTAAATAACGCGCTTAATAATTTACTGCCGCTTGGAAAAGATAATATAGAACAGCACGCACTGTCACTGACTGGACGACTGCGAGACGGTATAACTAAACTCGATCTCGATCGACTGGGCATTTCCATCATGACCGCTTCAGACGAACAACACCGTGCCGGCAACATCTGTATCATGTCGGATCGGGTTGATGAACTTTCCGCACAGCTTAAGGATCAGGGTGTGCTGGTATGGGGTACTTATGGCAGTGATTCCCGGTTACGAATATCTGCACATGTTTATAACGACGAGAGCGATATCGACGCCTGTCTCGATGCTCTTGGCAGTCTCGACAGATGATTCACAACCCTCAAAAATTCGCAGTAATCACTGGCGCTTCGGGCGGCATAGGCCACGCGCTTGTCCAACGACTGGCGTCAGATGGATGGTGCCTGCATCTATGTGATGTTAACAAAGATCGACTCGAGTCCATGCAACAAGATCTGCCTGAAAACATCACTTCCATTTGCGAAAGTTTCCTCGACAGTCCAAAAGCATGTGAATTGGCTTTGCGTGATGTACCTGACTCAGTTGATGCTCTGGTTCACCTTGCTGAAAACTCGTTCACGACCGGTGCGGTATTTGATTTATCAGGCGGTCGCGCAAC
>CAYLZS010000471.1:0-4441 GCA_964388065.1 uncultured Granulosicoccaceae bacterium | reverse complement strand
ATCTAAAATTAAGTTGCTGCCTAAAGAGAAGTTCAGCCTCACTGCGGTTAACTCGGCAGGTTCCGGTGCTAACGTTCAGGCACTGGCTGCAGACAACGCACAGTTCGCTATTCTGCAAGGTCTGTTCGGCGCTTATGCTGCAACCGGTACAGGCCCAGTCACCGAGAAGCAGGAAAACCTGCGTTCAATCACTATGCTCTGGCAGAATGTAGAGCAGTTTATTTTATCAAACGATCTTGTAAAAGATGGCACTGCCTCTGATCTTCTGGCAGCGACCGGCAATGCGATGACTCTCGGTAAAGAAAACTCCGGCACGCTGGGTTCAAATACAGTATTGCTTGAGGGATTGGGTGCCGATCTCGGCAGCTATGATCTGGTGTATGCGGGTTACGGTCCCTCAGCCGATGCATTGGCCAACAAGCAGGCAGTCGGTGGTGGTTTTCCAGCAGGTCCTCCTACCAGTGCTATCACTAAGCTGATGTCGTCTAATGGTGGTGACTTCACTATTCTTGATGTAACAGAAGAAGAACTGGCAAAGATGGATGGTGGAAGAAACCTCTGGGTGCCTTACACTATCGCAGCAGGTACGTATCCCGGTCAGGATAAAGACATTAAAACTATCGCGCAGCCGAATTTTCTCGCGGTGAATGCAGATGTTGATGAAAATCACGTCTACCTGTTAACCAAAACTATGTATGAAAATCTGCCGTTCCTGCAGGCAATTCACAAAGCAACCAATGCAATGGATGTTTCAAGGGCAACTGCAGGCTTGCCTGTGCCGCTTCACCCGGGTGCTCTAAAGTACTACGAGGAAGTTGGTATTGATGTTCCTGATCATCTTAAGTAAGTACTGAAGCAGTTGAGCGCCGCTCCGGTCAGGAGCGGCGCGTCTTCGTTGTTTTATTCCATGATTTTAATTCTCTAATCATTCTTCGGTAATCAGGGTTCGCTGATGGCAAACGACGATCAATCAAAGTCCGCTGACATCATGCAGGAGCCCGAACCCATGCTCTTCAAAGACAAGCTGGTCGATCTTGACACAGCGTTCGCTGAGCCCGGTCGCCACCTCATTCCGTTTGTTTTTATCTGTTTGTTCGGACTCTGGCATATTGCCACCAATGTGTACTGGAACGAGCCCGGACTGTGGCAGAACTGTATTCACTTTGCGGGCTTCGGACTGCTCGCAGCAATCACAACCGCGCGGGTCGATCAAAAAGGCTACGGAAAAACATTCCTGCTGAATGCAGCGTTTGGTGTTCTTATTGCCGCCAGTTCACTCTGGATAGCCTATGCGCAGAATGGCATCTACGAACGCACACTGGCAAAGACTGGTCAGAGCTGGCAGTTCACACCGGTCGACTGGATAGCCGGCGCGGTAGTAATTCTCGGTGCAATTGAACTGACCAGACGCCTAACTGGCTGGATCATACCGATCCTTGTAGTACTTGCGTTAAGTTACAACCTCTTTCTCGGTGAAATAATGCCGGGTGCATTCAGAGCGGCAAGTCTGCCGCTGGACGACGTTCTCTTTCGTTCCCTGTATAACGATGAAGGCATGTTCGGAATCATCACGACCATCTCTTCTGCCAACATAACCCTTTTTATGATATTCGGTGCCTTCCTGGTGGTATCCGGTGCATCGGATTTTGTGATCGAAATGTCCAAAAGCATCGCGGGTAAATTTCGAGGCGGTGCTGCATTTGTTGCGGTAATGTCTTCTGCACTCACCGGTACCATTTCGGGCTCTGCTGTGGCCAACACTGCATCTACCGGGGTTATCACTATTCCGTTGATGAAGGCAAACGGTTTCAGGGCCAAATTTGCCGCAGGTGTTGAGGCGTCCGCCTCCACCGGCGGCCAGTTGATGCCACCTATCATGGGTGCAGGTGCGTTCATCATGGCAAGTTATACCGGCATTAGCTACGGCACAATTGTCGCCGTATCTGTAGTTCCGGCAGCACTGTATTTTTTATCGGTGGCGTTCATCATTCGTATTGAAGCCATGAAGTACGGCATAGGCACAGAGGCGGCGGAACCGGTTGATAGAAAGAAAATGCTTGCCGGTGCATTGAATTTTGTACTACCGCTTGGTGTGATGACCTACCTGTTGATTTCCGGCAGAACACCGAGCTATGCAGCCTGTTTTGCGATAGCAGCGCTTATTGTTGTGAGCTGGATTACGCCCAATAAAATGGGGCCGAAAAATATATCCGGGGCACTGGCGCTCGGGGTAAGTACATCAATAATGACAGCGGTATTGCTGGTAGCGGTGGGCTTAATAAACAATGCGGTCACTACATCGGGGCTCGCCAATACGTTTGCATTAATGATCGCGCAATGGTCGCAGGGGTCATTGTGGATCGCACTGCTACTGGTGACTCTGGCGTCACTTGTACTTGGTATGGGGCTGCCGGTCACTGCCGCTTATATTGTTTTATCTATCTTATCGGCACCAGCGCTGGCGGGTATGCTGGCAGACGGACAGGTTGTAGAGCTGCTTGTGCGAGGTATAACTGATCCTGCGGCTGCAGGACTGTTTGCGCTGGTGGACTCACCGTTGGTGAGCAAAGTGGCAACAGGCATGACACATGCCGAAGCGTGGGAGTTAGTGGCCGCTATTCCGTTCGAGCTGGCTGTAGTGCTGCGTCCCGCGTTGGTCAACGTTGAAGCAATGACAACGTTTCTGTTAACCGCTCATCTGATTGTGTTCTGGCTGAGTCAGGACAGCAATGTCACACCGCCGGTTTGTCTGGCTGCATTTACTGCCGCAGGTATTGCTAAATCGCCGCCAATGGCAACCGGAGTCGAGGCCTGGAAGATCGCCAAAGGTTTGTATATTGTGCCGCTGATATTTGCGTATACGCCGTTAATCGGTGGAGACTTTCTGACCGTTGCCCGTATCGGTATATTCAGTTTGTTCGGTATTTACGCATTCAATGTACTGTTACAGCGTTACAGTGAAGGTCCTTTGAGCTTGTGGATGTATCCAATGCTTCTGATTGGTGCTGCAGGTGCGTTCTATCCACTCAACTGGATCTACAATCTGGCGGGAGCAGCTGTTGTGGCGCTGGTTGTATTTATCAGTATTCGTCAGGCACCACCGGTAAAGTCGCCAATACAGACACCGGAACTGAAGCAAGGGCAGATCTAATCACTCTCTTAACTTTCAATACTACCGGTTACGCGAGATAAGCTGAATACGTCAGGCTGATCGTTGTACCTCTGCCTGGTGTGCTGTCTATGATCAATTCTCCATCGATCAACGCAGCCTGTTCGCGAAGACCAACCAGTCCGTAGTGGCCTGCAGCGACATTAGTTGTATTGAAGCCAATCCCGTCGTCGATAATTTCCAGTTTAAAAACTGGTATTGAATTGATGTCAGTTGTGGATGCTTCTATTCGCTCAAGAGTGATGCTTACTTCTTTTGCATTGGCATGTTTTTCAATGTTACGCAGCGCTTCTTCTGCAATTCTATAAAGCGTCTCGCCACGTTTGTCTTCCTGACGGATGCTCTGCGGGTCTATGTTCAATATGAATTGAATCCCTGTACGGGCGCGAAAACGTTCTACCAGTTCATGAAGTGCACCGGAGATTCCTTTATCGAGAACATTATTGGTTCTGATTTGCTGTATCGCATCTCGAGCCTGTGTTAACCCGTTAAGTGCAACATCCTCCGCGCGCCCAAGCTCAGCTTCGACATCACTGTCTGAAAGACGGTTTCTGATTTTACGCACCAGTCGAATTTGAGTTAACACGGCCATCATGGAGTGGGCCAGTGTATCGTGCATGTCTCTGGCGAATCGCAGGCGTTGCTGAGTAAGAGCGATTTCCCGAGATTCCGCAGAAAGTCTTTCTATGTCTCTGGTGCGATCTTCGACCCGTTGGTCCAGCTCCGAGTTTAGTAACACGAGTGTTTGCTTTTCCTGCTGCAAATTATCTATCGAAGTGGCTAACACCCGGCTTATCTGGCTAACTTCATCCGGCCCGTCCATGGGTTTGATCTTGTGGTCTGCACCGCTTGCAATCAACTCGGTGTCATGTGAGAGCGAACGCAGCTTACGGGTAAGCCTGCTGACAGCGAAAAGAATTAGCAACGCGGCGATGGAGCCGGCACCTACAACAGTGAGAATCACTATGCGCCGTGCTGACTGGCCTGCAGCGATTGCACGCGCGCTGTCGGTGCGGACAACAACCGTCCAGTCGAGTGTAGAAGCGTTGCCGTAGGCAGACCTTTGTATACCCAGCAGGTATTTTCCATCCTCCCTTAATGCGGAGCTATCCGGCAATGGCTTTCCGATCATATCTTCCGGTCCGCTAATCACTGTATTGTCTTCGGCAGCGAGTATCAGCTGGAGGTCTGCTGCATTTGAATTTACGTTGCTAAGACTAAGTGCCTGCAGATTTCGTATCCATGTCCATGATAAGTGCGCCCCTAATACAC
>CAYLZS010000470.1:0-7633 GCA_964388065.1 uncultured Granulosicoccaceae bacterium | reverse complement strand
GCCGTGGAATCTGCACCGAAATAGTTAGCAGCCAACGATGCAGCACCACTAAAATTCCCTTCTGATATCACCTGGTGTGCCGCACTGACACCTTTCGCCACATTGGCTACTGTAGAGGCTGTGCCCACCCAGTTTGCTGTTGAACCGAGCGCCTGACCCAGTTTGGCTGCACCGCCAAACGCGCCTGCCACACCACCGGCTACCATGGCGATACTGCCGTGTTTAACACCTTGATAAACTCCGTAGGCTGCCTTGGCAATATTGATCACACGCACTGCTACCTGCACCATCGGAATGGGGACAAACTGTGCCACCATTAAAATAGTATTGAACAGTTGGCTGTTCATGACTTTTTCAAAGCCTTTTTTGGCGGCATCCCAGACGTTGCTCACGTGATCTTTAACTACGTTGGCTACTTTCTTAACGCCTTTTTTAATGGCCTTACCGACTTTCTTAACAGCCTTCTTTACCTTCTTGAAAACTTTTTTAAAGAAAAACTCAACCTCTACTTCTTTACCATCAACAACAATAGTTCCACTGTCATTTTCACTGCGCAGCTCTTGCAGGTCTGCTTCTGAAATTTCGCCACCGTGAGACAGGATGGAAAAGATATTACCTTCGTCGCCAGCAGCATCTGTTAGATTGATACGGGCATCCAATGCATGGCCAATTTCCTCAGTGAGCACTTTTTCGGCTTTTACCGGATCTTCAGTCAACAGATCACGGCTTAAATAAATGGTGTCGTTTTCTTTGCTATACGCACCGAGCCCGGTTGCACCGGTTGTGCTGGTTAGCGTGGCACCGTCAACCAGCTGAATTTCCGGCATCCAGCTAAAATCACCGTCCAGTGTCTGTTGGCGGATGTTTTCCGCTTTTGCATAATCGTAGGATTCTCCGAAGCTCTTCTTCATCAGGCTATGGAATGCATCGTGATCAGACGCATTGTCTGCAAAACGTGACTGGAATTGTTCTGTTATGTCGGCAAGGGCTTTATCTTCACCCGACAACGGTTTTGTTGACTGGATCTCTGAGGCTGCTGTCTTTTTATCTTTGTGTTCTACATAGTTGGCCAAAATGGCGCGCATCAGAGTGTCTGCGTCATCCATGGGATTGTTGAAAGGTATACCGCCTTGCTGCGGCCCTTGTTGCTCATCCCCACCGAACAGGCTTTCGAGCGAATTAGATTTACTCTCGTTTTTTACATCATGAGAAGTAGTTTTTGATGTTGGTTTTCCGCCATTTACCGTCCCCGACTGGTGACGGTTAACTACTACTCGATTCGAGTGAGAAATTTGCATGAGGCCTCTCCAGAAATAATCCTTTTCAACACCGAGTGTACGAGAAGCTGATTTACTTCGTAATTAGGGGAAACCCTATATTTTCGTTCTGATGCACGATTTTTTGCGAATTCGGTCCTGCATTTTAAAGAAAGACAGTTTTAGCCGAGATCTGGCGAACAAAGCCGATCAACTACCGAGGATCTGTTCAAGGTATCGATCTACTGCTCCACTGTGATCAGCGATCTCTGCAACGAGAAGATCGCAAAAGTAAGGTATCAACGCGATCAGTACAATTAACGCTGCGAGTGACTTCAGAGACATTGACAGGAAACAATTTACGCAGACGCACACTCTAAGTACTGAAACCAGCAGCATGGCTCCACAAGCAAAGGCGCTGTATTTCTTAGTAAGAAAACACTGAACAGAAGTGGAAGAGCATCTGGTGGTAGAGTTTTATCATTGTACATTTCTTTAGATTTAATCAATCTTACAGCTACACCCATATCAACCAGGAAAAGCCACAAACTGCGCGGCTTTTTTGTACCTGTTGCAATAGTTTCTGCAGAAGTTCAAAAAAATATTCCAAACCTGCCTCAGCACGCCAATCCTGGTCCACCTGCCTTAGTCGACAACATTGAATCATTGACATAACCGCAACATCAATGTCTTATGAGCAATGCCAACAACAACCACAAATCCAGCCACACACACAAATGCCATCGGCATACTGTGCGCGCTCGGTGCCTGGTTTCTTTTCTCTTTAAATGATGCAGGCATCAAACTCCTGAGCGACGGATATGCGTTGCATCAAATCGTCCTGATACGCTCACTGGTTGCACTGATCATTACGTTAACTATTCTGATGCCTGTTGAGGGTGGCTACTCACTGATCAAAACAAAGCACCCGTTTATTCACATGGTCCGTGGTTTGTGCATCGTTGTCGCCAACGTTGCGTTCTTTATGGGTCTGGCGGCAATCAGTCTGCCGGAAGCGACGGCGATCTTCTTTATCGCACCTCTGTTTATTACCGCGCTGTCGGTTATTTTTCTGGGTGAAAAAGTCGGTATCAGACGCTGGATCGCGGTGACTGTCGGGCTTTTGGGGGTGATAATTATGCTTCGTCCGGGCACTTCCACATTCCGCTACGCGGCTCTGCTGCCATTATTTTCGGCCTTTGCCTATGCCTGTATGCAAGTCCTCACTCGAAAGCTCGGGTTAAAGGAAAGAGCGTCCACACTGGCGTTTTATATTCAGCTGATGTTTGTTGTCACATCATCGGTATTCGGGCTGTTGTTTGCTCACGGCGGATACGCCAACCCGGATAACGCATCAATGGATTTTTTGTTCCGCGCGTGGATAATGCCAACACACGAAGATGCATTAATTATGCTGGGTATTGGTCTTGCCAGTGGCCTGGGCGGGTACCTTATCGGGCAGGCATACCGAAGATGCCAGGCCGCGACCATCGCACCGTTTGAGTATGTTGCGCTGGTGCTTGCGATCATCTGGGGCATTACGCTTTGGGGCGAATGGCCAGATGCATTTGCATGGCTCGGTATTGTTATGATTCTCGGTTCCGGCTTGTTCGTTTTCTGGCGGGAAGTAATGCTTGATAAAAAATTCGTCATCAAACACCCTATGCCACGTAACCGGTAACAGCACAGCCAGACTGCAACAAGAAACTGCAACAGATAACTGTCATTGAACGATAACTACATAACACTCGATTCCGTGCGTAAATCATACGCCGATGACTCAACATCGACGCCGGTACTCAACAATATCTCTCTCAGCGTTGCCAGAGGTGAGCAACTTGCTGTTCTCGGACATAGCGGATGTGGCAAGTCGACACTTCTTAATCTAATTTCCGGTATCGACTACGTCGACAGCGGCACGATCACAGTCGACGGTGTAGAGCTGACAGGCTTGTCTGAAAAAGACCGAACGCTGTTCAGACGTGAGCATATCGGTTTTGTTTATCAGTCGTTTAATCTGATTGAAACACTGACCGCAGCAGAGAATATCCAGCTGCCGCTGCAGCTAAATAATTTCAGCGCAACTGAGATCAAAGATAAAACAACAGAAATTCTCAATAGAGTTGGGCTGGAACATCGCGCCAACGCCTTCCCTGACCAACTCTCCGGTGGTGAACAGCAGCGTGTTGCTATTGCACGTGCGATGGTGCACTCCCCTTCCCTGGTACTGGCAGACGAACACACTGGCAATCTGGACGCAGAGACAGGGCGCGAGATGATTCAGCTTTTTACCGAACTGGCTAAGTCCAGAAAGCAAACCGTTTTAATGGTAACGCACAGTTTAACTATCGCTAAAACTGCCAGTCGTCTGGTGCGGTTCAGCGATGGCAATCTGCTGACAGATGAAAACGCAGACAGCTCGCTGGCCTGGTAGAGCATAGCTTATGCCGCAACCCGTATTTTTTAAATGCAGCACCCGCTACTGGCAGCATCATAAATGGCAGGCAGCACTGATGCTGATCGGTATGGCACTGGGCGTGGCAGTGGTATTTGCAGTAGACATTGCCAATAGCAGTGCAAAGCGTGCCTTTGCACTATCTTTGGACACAGTGACTGGTCGCACCACCCATCATATTGTCGGCGGCACAAACGGTATTGATGAAAAAATCTACACCAGGCTGCGTACCGAGCTTGGTGTACGTAACAGTGCTCCGGTAGTTCAGGGTCCGGTAACGCTTCTCGGCGCAGATACAACTGCAACCAAAGACACGAATCCTCGTTATACCGAAACTCTGCAACTACTGGGTGTCGATATATTTGCAGAACCCATGTTCCGCGACCAAAGCAACGGTAACTCATCTATTGCAGGTTCAACTTCAGAAAACTCAATCACCGACAACTCAGCCAGAAGTGCCTCAACGAGAGACGCACTTAATCTGCTTAACCGTGGCTCAGTCATACTGGCAACCAGTACTGCAAACAGACTGGGTGTACAAAACGGAGACAAAATACAAGTCAGGGACAGCAATCTACAACTCACCCTGACCAGCACCGTCGACAGCGACGAGCAACCGGGCTTTGAAAGCATTGCCATGGTTGATGTTGCCACCGCTCAGGAAATACTCGAGATGCAGGGAAGGCTGAGCCGCATAGATCTTATTTTGCCGCTGCCCGAAACTTCATCTGCAGCAAATGTAGCTGCAGAGTCAGAAGGTGGCAGTAAACTACAGCAGAACATAAATTATTTAGAGTCCAGTATTGCAGGCGTTGCAGTAACAGATGCCGAAAGGCAAAACAATTCGCTCACACAAATGACCGAAGCATTTCACACCAACCTGCTGGCGATGAGCTTACTGGCGCTGCTGGTTGGCGCATTTCTTATTTATAACACTGTCACGCTGTCTGTTATTCAGCGCAGACAGACCTTTGGTCAGTTGCGTGCTATTGGTTTGCAACGCCATGAGTTGTTCAGATCCATACTGACAGAAACACTGGCCTTCGCCGTCATTGGCACACTGGCGGGAATACTTATTGGCTACATGCTCGGCAGTGTATTGCTGACCCTTGTCACCAGAACGATCAATGATTTGTACTTTGCTCTTGATGTCAGGCAGGTTGGCTACTCGGGTTTTACATTGATCAAAGCAGTGTTGATCGGCCTGGGTGTGTCGTTACTTGCGGCTCTGGCACCGGCGATTGAAGCTTCAAACAGCCCGCCAGGTACAGTAATTCGTCGCACCAGTGTTGAAAGACGGATCAGCAGCATAGTACCAGGGATCTGTATAGCCGGCATCGTACTCGTTTTGACAGGTACCGCTATTTTGTTTATCAGCAGCTCAAGCCTGTGGGCAGGCTTTATAGCCATTTTTTGTATCGTTCTTGGTTATAGCTTAATGATTCCTCAATCCCTTATAACCATTACATCGCTTAGTAATCGTGCGGCTTTTAGTAAGTCCAACAGAACCATGGGTAATTACCCGTTGCGCTCCATGACTGCGAGCTTAAGCCGAACTGCTGTTGCAATTGCAGCACTCGCGGTATCTGTTTCAGCTACCGCAGGTGTTGGAATAATGATTGGCAGCTTTCGCCTCTCCGTAGAACAGTGGCTTGGCAATACCCTCGATGCAGATGTGTATATTAGCTCCCACTCCGGCGACAACAGTCCCAATAATGCTTTGCCGACAAGTCTGGTCAGTCAAATTGCAGCAACTGAAGGCATTAGCGGTATTCGTGAAGCACGCATGACGGAGGTGGATACCAGTATCGCTCCGGCCCGACTGATGGCAATTCGCACAGACGGTGATGCGAGTTTACAGTATGAATTCAGAGCAAAAAGCAATCAGGCCCGAACACCTGCCACAGGCGATAGAACTATTAGCGATGAAAATATCACTGACCAGGAAAGAGTCGACTTACTGATCAACTCAAATGCAGTAATTGCATCAGAACCATTTGCAAATAAATTCGATATCAAGTCAGGTGACACTCTTCAGATCACAAGTGATAGCGGCATCGTGCCATTCAAAGTTGCAGGTGTTTTCACCAACTACACCACTGGTAAAGGTTTACTGGTGATGTCTATGGATTCCTATCACCAGCACTGGAATGACCGACACATCAATTCTGTTGGAGTCAATGTATCCAAAACCGCCGATCTGACCGATACAAAAGAATCTCTAAGATCACTTATCTCAGGTACGCCAGAGAATGACGGTATTACCATGAGATCGGACACTGACATTCGCGAGCGATCGCTGGAGATTTTTGACCGTACTTTTGCCATCACCCACGTGCTTAGACTACTGACAGTCGGTGTGGCATTTGTGGGTATTCTCAGTGCTTTGATGGCACTGTCTCTGGAACGCAGAGCCGAATACGCAGTATTGCGATCACTGGGCATCACGCCATCAGAGCTGCGCAAACTGCTGTTTATGCAAACCGGTTTAATGGGAATTATTGCAGGCTTACTGGCACTGCCACTGGGCATTGCCATGTCTAAAATTCTGGTATCCATTATCAATGTCCGGTCGTTCGGCTGGTCAATGGAGTACAACATTCCAACCACTGTTTTACTGGAAAGCCTTGTCCTCGCGATCATCGCGGCCTTACTGGCCGGGCTCTACCCCGCGCAAAAGCTCAGCCGCCTGTCACCGGCTGAAGCGCTGCGACATCAATGAAAATCCGTCATATCATCATTGCAGTTACAGCCATGTTGAGTGTCGCCTGCAATCAGGAACCCGCCACTGAAACAACAGGGGGTGTCTCATTGCATTCAGAACTGGGGGGTGCTGCAGTCGGGTTTGAACGTGCCTGCGAAACCAGACAATTTAACTTCCCGCAAGATCATGGCGCACACCGATCATTCAGAAATGAATGGTGGTACATCACGGGCAATGCAGAAGATACTTCAGGGCAAAAATTTGGTTTCCATATAACCTTTTTTAGAATTGCCAATAAGCCTCCGTTACCCGCCAGCGAAATAACAAGTAGTGATACAACAGGTAGCGACACCACAGCCAGTGACAAAGCAAGCAGTACAACTCCAATTGCTTCTTCATGGGCCAGCAATGAATTTTATATGGCGCATTTTGCCGTCACTACTGAAGACCGTGAGATAAAAAAATTCGAACGCTTTGCGCGCGGTGCTGCAGGGCTGGCAGGTGCTGAAATCAACATCGCTGCAGAGGCAAATGACACAGTCAGAGTATGGCTCGACGACTGGCAGCTTAGTGGTCGTTACAACAACAGCGATCAGCCAGACAAGCTCAGCTGGCACCTTTCCATGCCAGCCTCAGATACCGAACTAAATCTCACACTTACACCGCAAAAACCGATTGTATTGCAGGGCGATGCTGGCTACAGCCAAAAAAGCGCTGACCCATGCAACGCATCGTACTACTACTCGCTGACACGGCTGCAGGCAACCGGCAGTCTGGATATTGACGGCACATCTCACAACATCGACGGTACCGCCTGGCTCGACAGAGAATGGAGCAGCAGCGCGCTGGGTGATAATCAAAGCGGCTGGGACTGGTTCGCACTTCAGCTCGATGACGGCAGAGACATCATGCTCTATCAGCTGAGACTGCGAGATGGGACAAGAGATTCCTTCAGCCACGCGGTAGAAATCGATCAGCACGGTAACGCACAGGAAATTCCGATAAGGAATATCGAACTCAAAACCACGCGCTGGTGGCAAAGTGACGCTGGCAACAGATATCCGGTTGCAGGGGTGATACGGCGCAAAGACACGTGAGAAACTATTGAATATCAGCCATTGATCGATAATCAGGAACTTGATTTCACGGTCAGATACTGGGAAGGCTCCATTGCTTTGACCAGTGATTCCGGCAAGTCAATAGGTCGTGGGTATATGG
>CAYLZS010000469.1:0-20374 GCA_964388065.1 uncultured Granulosicoccaceae bacterium | reverse complement strand
TACTGCCCGAGAAAAGACAGACATTACTTCTAAGTGCTACCTACCCTGAAGAAATAAAATCAATCGCAGACCGGGTTATGATTTCACCGGAAATGGTAGTCGTTGATACAACTCAACATAACGAGCAGATACAACAGCACTTCTATCGGATCGAGAAACTTCAGGACAGACTACAGGCTCTGCAACTGCTGCTAATGAAATATTCTCCGGAGTCGGCTCTGGTTTTTTGCAATACAAAAAACTCCGTCCGTGAAGTTACCAACTTTCTGAAGGACAAAGGCTTCGCAGCCATTGCCCTGCACGGAGATCTCGACCAAAAAGACAGAGACCAAAATCTGATCAGATTTACCAACCGCAGTGCCACCGTCATGGTAGCAACCGATGTCGCTGCGCGCGGACTCGATATAGACAAACTTGACGTTGTTGTTAACTATGAATTATCGAAAGACGCTGAAGTACATGTGCATCGCTCAGGTCGTACCGGCCGCGCAAACGAAACAGGACAAGTCTGGACACTCTTTGACCAATCAGACAAACACCGTGTAGAACAACTCGGCAAAGTTCTGAATAAAAAAATAAAGAATTATTCACTGCCTTCCACTCATGCGCTCAAGTCACAACCCCCAAAACCCGCCACTGTGACACTTGAAATAAACGCAGGTAAAAAACAAAAACTCCGCCCGGGGGATATTCTTGGAGCACTGACCGGCGACGCAGGCATCGAAGGCTCTGCTGTCGGGAAAATAAAAATTTTTAGCACACGATCATTCGTAGCAGTAGATCGAAGTGTAGTAAAAAGGGCGCAGGCTGGTTTGCACAAAATCAAAGGCCGTTCATTTCGCGTCAGATCAATTTAGTATATCTGTTAATAAAACCACGCTGGAATGTTGTACCCCAATTACAATTGCATTACTTACTCTTTAATGTCATCCCAAACGATTTTCTCCAGTACATACAAAAACCACAATACCTTCCTGGTTACCAAAACCCGATCACACAACGAGCAAGACAGTACAAATGACTAAAAAAATCTCACGCGTTTCAGCATACGGCTTACTATTAAAAACCGATAAACTGCTGCTATGCCGTCTGTCACAGCGCGTGATGAAGTCTGCCGGCCACTGGACTTTACCGGGAGGTGGTCTCGATTTCGGTGAAACACCGGAGCAAGCCATGGTTCGCGAGTTCAGAGAAGAAACCGGACTCATTGTAAAACCGGGAGCACTTTTAGGCATCGACACATTGTGCGATGAAGTAAACGGAATACAATTTCACAACCTGCGTATTATCTATGAAGCACACTACGTTGCAGGCGAATTAGTCTACGAACAGGACGGAACCACTGACCTGTGCGAGTGGTTTTCCGAGGCTGACACGTCAGCAGCGAAACTTATTGGATTAGCACATACAGGTGTCAAGTACGCTTTCTCCTGACAGCTTGTGACTTCTATATTGCTGGCTACAGTTCATTGTTAGCCTGGCAAGTATTACCGTAAATATCGAAGTCCGGTAGTGTCAGTATTTGTATAAAGAATTCGATTGCATGGACAGAGACAAACTCCTTGAGCGCGCCAGAAAACTGTACGCTATGTCTCAGGATTTAAGCTCACCAGCAGAAGCCGCCATTGCAGACAGACGCCTTTCAGCGTTAATGCAACAACACCACATCACGCTTGAACAAATCCGCATCACGCCGGAGCACTCTTCACCGGTCACCTCGGAACAACCAGTAAGACAAGAAGTTCGACGCAAACGTAAACGCAAACGAACATCAGCCCGATCATCGCCCAAACCAAAAGAAACCAGAACTACAGCGCATCTCGACAGAGTTGCCGCTGTTATTGCGCTGTGTGGGATTGGGCTGTCTATCATTGTTTGGATAACATTCACCACCTTCGAGTCAAGCGGTGAACAACATACCAGCCAAAGTGAGGCTCTTCAGCTCGGAACATCTGCAGAACACGGAACACCTGCACTGACAAGCAACGTAGAGAGAGCAGCGCTTTTTGAAGGTGAATCAGTGACGCTCTATATTAATGGCTCGGCAATATCCAGAGCGCCGGATATATCAGGCCTGGCATCGGACTTCGTCATCATTGGCAAACAAATCAATTCCGACCCTGGTAAAGATGCCTTTCAAATAAGGCTGGTGTTACAGCCACGCAAAACTGGTGTATTGTTTATTCCGTCTTTTACCGTCGACGGCGTCAGGTCTGCAGGGATTATGGTAAACGTATCACCAGGAAAATAAAAAATAAAAAGAGCAGAACATACAAGGCACTCAACCTCTGCGTCTCTGTCGACACAAATTTTTGCCAGCAGCCGAATAATTACCCTGGACAAAGCTCTATGATAAAACCACTGTATAGAGTATCCATGGAGATCGATTGGAATAATGAGGCGAGTGGGATAAATGTTGCTTAGACCTCCACCTTATCAGCGGGATATTTACAACTGTGTTAAATGTGACGGCTGGGTTGGCAGAGATTTTTACTGCAGGTTTTGCGGACATCAGTTTGATAGTACCGACACTGAACTAATGGTTGCCCGATCAGCACAGCGAAAAGCAGATGCACCATACTCGGATGAATTCAGCGAACTATACAAATGCCAATGGTGCTATGGACCATTATGTTACAAGCACAGTTTCTGTAAAATTTGTGGATACGAGATAACTGATGGCGACAGATTTGAAATGAATAAACCACATCTGCCTGCCTATATGGGACCGTTAGTGTTTGTTGCTATTCTGACAATATTTGTTTTTGGTGTAATCTACATCTACTCAACGGAATAACCAGGCATTCAAACACGCTCAGAATATTTAACAGCACTGCACCAGCACACTGCTTACACCGAAAAATCCAGCTCAAAACTACAGTTACCGTCACGTTCAACAACGTATGACCCCACTCCCCCAATCGCCCAAAGCTCGTCGGTACCTGAACCTTCTTCAATAACCTGTTCGGCACTGGCTGCACCGGTTTCTGAATCAAACTTCCCGTGCACACGCATGATAAACGAGCCTCGATATCCCGACACCGCACCGCTAAAAAGCTCATAGCCCGTGAATAAGGTATTTCCGTTGGACAGAAGACCGCAGGAGATGTGCAGTTCACCAACGCCGGTTATATCAGCGGTTTTATAATTTTTAATATACTTGCAGCTATAGACCTGAATCCCCGACGAACCACAGGCTGGTGTGTCTGTGCTGCTTATGGATTGCGATGCAGTACCGTGTATGTATTGATTTTCTGTCATTTTTTTAAATCAGGTAATACCCAACCACACGCATCTGCCCGTCTTCTTCTCGCACCATTGTCAAACGTTCACCTATCTCACCAGCTTTTGAGAAGACCGTCCCATACTCACTTACTACGTACGTACCCTCTGGTGCTGCAGGCAAGTCCGTTGTTTCTATAGCCCGTTTAAGATTTCGAGATTGCATCTGTCCTACTCCATCGCGCACGCTCTGAGCTTTGTCCGTCCATTCATCCAGGGGTATTCCCTGTTTAAAATAGTCGGCAGCACTATTCCAGCACGCAGAAAAGTCATCTGTATCCAGTGATGCCAGCCACTGATTAGCACTGTCCTGAACGTTTGTCATACCAACTCCCTCGCAGTAATTTTTCACTTCCCGGCTCGCTGAATCTTGGGATCAAACTGAATTTTTCAAGTACACCATCGTAGTTTTTATTACTTTTTAGGCATAGCACAGAGCCCAGTGCCTCGCCACTACGCACTGTCTCATCACTAGCTGAGTCGACAATTACAGAAAACTCATCTGCTGCGCAGCCAGCAACTCAAACCTGTCAGCAAACCATTAATAGTTGCTTATACAATATGGAATTGCCATTGGAGTGGCAGACTGATGACTGTGATGGTATACCTATATTCCTCGAATGACTCAAAGCGTGAGCAGTTAAGACTCGCTCATATATCTGTTCACGCAATGTGCTTAGCTGATTCGCAACCAAGGAATAGTGAATGTTCTCTGGAGTCAAAATAGCCACAACAATGCTTCTGGCCTTGTATTCCGGTACAACGCTCGCAGAAATACCGGTTTATGGTGTCGTAATAAGCACCCCCACTACACCTTACTGGAGTGCGGTCGAGCGTGGCTTAAAGGATGGTGCATTCGAAGAGCAGGCAGACTACTACCTGCAAACGGCTGAAAATAACCCTTCAGCAGAAGCACAACTGGAATTATGCAACAACATGCTGGACAGAAAGCCAAATGTGATTCTAGTTGCAGCTCTGGATGCAAAGGGCTTGTCCCCCTGCCTGAAAAAAGCACAAAGCCTGAATATCCCCTCTATCGGTCTTGGTGATACACCGCACCAGACTGAAATCTATGACACCGGCATTGCCTCTGTGGTGCAGTCGAACCAGGATGAGGCTGCGGTGCTGAGTGCCAGGTTTATCGCGGAGTCTCTGGGTAGTGATGCGAGCGGTTCAGTGGCCATTGTTAAAAACGAAAAAGAAAAGAGTCTGCAAACCGACACATTTACCAACCTGCTGCAAAACTCATCACCCGATCTTCAAGTCTTTGTCACAACAGCACAGGAGCTTGCCGGCACCGCAGCTGATGCGATAGGGAAATTAGAAATAAAAGCTATTGTATCTACCGACAATACCGCAGCGCTTGCAGCAATCAATTCTCTGCCAGAGCCAATGGCCGCAGAGATATTAGTGGTCAGTCTGGATGATCAGGCGGATAACCCGACTTTACTGCTCGAGGGAAAAATACAGGCAGCAATTTCCCCGCTGCCGTATCTGGTTGGTTTTAAAGCGATGGAAAGAGCGTCTCTGGCAATGAATACCAGTGGCAATGACATAAATGATGTTGTGTACATTCAACCAATTCTGCTAACCAGAGAAACCCTGGAAGCAGATAACAACCCACTGCTTAAGTTCATCAAATAATATTTTTAAACGCTACTAACTTCCAGCCAGAGATTCCATCCGAATACGAGTAACACTTCCTTCAATTGAACTCAGGCTTTGCAGCTTGCCAATGGCGTTGTTCATAGATCCTTCTGAAATTTTCTTGGTCAACAGGACAATCGGCAACTTACCGGAATTATCTACAGGTTCCTTCTGCACTATCGCCTCAATACTAATTGATTCCTCAGCCAGGATACGCGATATATCTGCCATCACACCCGGCTTGTCTTCGGCAAGAATACGAAGATAAAACGAAGTCTGAAATTCAGCCGACTTCAGCGGATGCGTATCAATTAATGCATCGTGCTGAAAGGCGAGCGTTGGAACGCGATTGGCGGCACTGGCTGACGCCACCCGAACCACATCCATAATGTCGGCCACAACACTGGAGCCGGTTGGCTCAGCGCCGGCACCTGCACCGTAGTACAGCGTCGGGCCTACAGCGTCGGCCTGCACCAGCACCGCATTCATTACTCCATCAACATTGGCAATTAAACGGCGTTCCGGAATTAGCGTGGGGTGCACTCGCAACTCAATACCACTGCCTGTGTCTATCGCCAGACCCAGGTGTTTGATGCGATACCCCAGCTCCTGCGCATAAGCGGTATCTTCTCTGGTGATAGAGCTGATACCTTCAATATGAACCGCATCGAACTGCAGTGGAACACCGAATGCTATTGAGGCGAGTATGGTCAGCTTGTGCGCGGCATCAATGCCTTCAACATCAAACGTTGGATCAGCTTCTGCGTAACCAAGCGCTTTTGCTTCTTCGAGAACATCATCAAACTCGCGACCCTTCTCGAGCATCTCCGTCAGAATGTAGTTACAGGTACCATTGATAATTCCGGCAACCCATTGAATCTTGTTGCCAGCAAGACCTTCTCTTATAGACTTGATAACCGGTATACCACCGGCTACCGCCGCTTCAAAAGCCACGCTGACACCATGTTCTCTTGCGGCCTCGAATATTTCTGCTCCATGGCATGCCACCAGCGCTTTGTTGGCAGTTACTACGTGCTTGCCATTGGCAATGGCCTGCAATAACAGACTCCGGGCAGGCTCATCACCACCCATCACTTCAACAATTACATCTATTTCAGGATCGTTAACGATCGATTCTGAATCGCTTGTTAACGCAACCGCGTCGAGCAGCGGGTCTAACTGGCGGCTGGTATTGCGCACAGACGCAGACTTCACAACAATATCCTGACCGATACGGCGGCTGATTTCAGTTGTGTTTCTGGTCAGTACCGTGGCTGCTCCCTGTCCGACAGTTCCAAAACCCAAAAATCCGATATTGACAGGTTTCAATTGTGCCACTCGCTCCGCGTTGTTGTGTTGATAAGCAAGCGGCTATTATACCCGTAGTCCTGCCAAATTGATCTGGCAATAACTGACTCATACACTCGGTCGCAAGCAATGAAATTTACACTGGATAACCCAACCGCCGACTACGTTTTCGGAAACTACGGCGATGGGAAACTCAAGGTTAACCAATCCGAATACACCACGAGCCTTATTATCTTCCCTGATAAGCTCTACACAGACTGGCCGGTAGCTTCAGTCGATGATCTGGAAGTACAGCACTTTGAACAAATCATCACACGCAATCCGGACATCGTATTGCTTGGCACTGGCCTGCAACAGAAATTCCCGTCGGTTGAGCTGCGACGTTCTCTGGTGCAGGCGCAATTGAATCTTGAAGTCATGGACACCGCCGCTGCCTGCAGAACCTATAACCTGCTGGTAGCGGAAGGTCGCGATGTCGCAGCCGCGGTGATCATTTTTTAGTGTTGCCGAAAACTGTGATGTTGGTATCGGATTTATTGTTCCAAAACTGGAACAATATGTTCAGCTATTTAAACAGTTTTGGATGTGAAAAGACATGATAAACGATACACCGCTGAAAACGAACAACGCCCGACCAACTAAAAAGACTGCAAAGCCAGCCTTGAAAACTACCTACGATGGCGGTTTTCACGTTAAAGCTACCCAAACGCAGGATAAGAATACTGCCAGCAAACGTGGAACGTGCCAGTCGTTCACTTTTGCCAGATAATCTGCAATTCGCAGACTTCAATGACCGCATGTACGTGCGACAAGTGTCGCCGCATGTGCGGTTTGAGTCATCAACCTGCTGAGCAAGCCTAAGAACCGTATCGCTCACTCAGGTCAGCGAATAACTCCTCCAGGTCATTCCCAGACCTATCCTCCCAATCCCCTCCGGATAACCCCTTTAAGGCCCAGCCAGTCAGTCGCTGGAAGTCCCGCACGCCGGAACAATTCGTGACAACCTGGCGCACCGCTAACCCATCTGCCGGCAAAGTCATTATTATTGCTAATGAGAATTATTCGTAATACCATCTTCAATTCCCGAGATGCTGGCTTCTCACAAACTTGATCCCCCTGACCCGAGCTGGACGACAACTCACCGCCTCTTCTTCACAGAGCGGAAACATAGCGGGATCCGTATTGGCTATTTTGGTGGGTGCACTCATTTGCCTGCCACTTCTCGCGGTTGTCTGGCTGGCACTCACCCCGACAGAAAATATCTGGCCTCACCTTATCTCAACGGTGTTGCCAGACTACATCTCTACCACCGGGCTGCTGATGCTGGGCGTTGCCGTCGGCACATCAATTATCGGTGTCGCGACTGCCTGGTGCGTAACTCACCTGGAGTTCACCGGCAGGTCAGTCTTTATCTGGGCACTGCTGCTGCCATTCGCGGTCCCCGCCTATGTTATCGCCTATGTGTACACCGACTTGCTGGAGTTCGCAGGACCAGTGCAAACCGCATTGCGATCCCTGTTCGGCTGGCAGTCCGCCAGAGACTATTACTTTCCATCAGTCAGATCACTCGGCGGTGCTGTGTTAATGATGGTGCTGGTGCTCTACCCCTACGTGTACCTGTTGGCACGCTCTGCATTTACTGAACAAAGTTCATCACTCATCGAGGCAGCTCGAGCACTGGGCCAGTCGCAAAGTAAAAGTTTCTTCGCCATTTCACTGCCATTAGCACGACCGGCAATTGCCGTCGGTGTCGCGCTGGCTCTGATGGAAACTCTTAACGATTTTGGTACGGTCGACTACTTTTCGGTGCGCACACTAACAGCGGGAATTTATGACGTCTGGCTGGGCATGGGTAACCTTGGCGGTGGTGCGCAAATAGCCTGCCTGCTTATGCTCTTCGTACTTTTAACCCTCTGGATCGAACGCAGCAGCCGTAAAAAGCAGCAACAGTTTCAACCTTCCTCCAGCCGCTTCAGACCGGCTGAACGCATTCGCTTAAAAGGCTGGCGCAATCTATTGGTTTTTCTTGTCTGCGCTGTACCGTTCGTATTGGGATTTGTTATACCGGCAGCAGTACTGCTGCACTATGCAGTGATTAACTTCGAAATTTCATGGAATGCAGAGTTTCGTAAAACCGCGCTTAACAGTGTACTGCTCTCAGCAGCTGCTGCGGTGATCACCGTAGTGCTCGGTGTGTTTCTCGCCTACAGCATGCGTATAAAACCAAACAGGGTGTTGCGCTGGTGCACCAGACTGGCGGGCACCAGTTACGCACTTCCCGGTGCGGTGCTGGCCATTGGTGTCATGGTGCCGTTCACACGCTTTGATAATGCAATAGACAGCTTCACACGCGAACACTTCAACTACTCTACAGGCTTGTTGCTCAGCGGTACTGTGGCCGCCATTGTCTTTGCCTATGTGGTGCGCTTTATGGCTGTTGCCTATGGCTCTGTAGAGAGCAGCTTAAGCAAGATCACACCAAGCATGGACATGGCCGCCAAATCACTGGGAAACACTCCGGCAAAAATGTTGTGGCGAGTACATATCCCGATGATGCGCAGCGGAATAATCACTGCAGCGCTGGTAGTTTTTGTCGACTGTATGAAAGAGCTGCCCGCTACACTGGTGTTACGACCGTTTAACTTTGATACGCTGGCAACCCATGTCTACCAGTTCGCCTCCGATGAACTAATTGGCCAAAGCGCGCTGGGAGCACTGTGCATTGTACTTACCGGACTGATCCCGATTATTTTGCTAAGCCACAGTATTGATCGCAGCCGCAACCTGACGCATAAGACATAAGCCATGCTGTCGGTAAAAAACGACCACTAAAGCCAGCTGGTATGTTCTGGCTTTAAGAGATTTCCTGGAGAGTTATATTAAAAACCGGTTTCTTTGCTATGCACATGAACCAGGTTAATTTCTGATCAGCGCGTCAGAAGTGGCCAGTCAACGCGATATAAGCTCCACCGAGCGCGGCATCAGATTCAAAATCATCGATGTCTTCTATCTCAAGACCGAGCCGCCGGTAGCCACCCTGAATACCAATGTCCAGTAGTGGTATTACATCGAATTCAAGTTGCACGTAGGCTTCAATATCAGTCAGGTTGTTGCCACTAAATGCAATGGCGTTGCCCCGGGCTCCGATAGACAAACCGGTAAAAGGCAAATCAAAGCGCACATGCGCATAAGCCATCGGCAGTACCTGATCGATATTGACACGATCAGACAAACCAGCTGCCGGGCTTACTACCTCTATAAACCCGTCTATCCTACGTGCGGTCACACCGAGATCAATCGATATCCAGTTATCGAGCACCTCATAGTAAGCTGTACCGTCCAGCGCGGTCAGATCGAACTCTGCATCCACCTCACCGCTAAGGGTAATTGTCCCGAGCAAAGTACCAGTGGCCATATCAGAGGATCCAGTCCATGACACAGGTGTGGTACGCAGTTGAAAATTAGGTATTAACGGAATTGGATGCTCTACAGCTGCCAGCAAAGACGTGCTGTCACCTCTGTCGCCACTGAAGCTCGATGAAAAGTCGAACGCGTTAGTGTTCTGACCAATCGTACCACTCAATTCGGGCTGCCAGAGATGCACACTGCCATGGAGCCCGAAAATAGTATCCGCTGAGGCGTTATTGCCGAATGCACAAAGGCCAGCCACTGCAAGAGCTCTAAAGAACTTATTGGCTACAATTTTTGAGGACAAACTGGCAGCAGATTTTATCGCAGATGTCATTGATGCAGCTGGGGTAGTCATGGTGTTTCCATTCTTATCTTTGACTTCAGCATGCATTTTTGAATCCATGCCAAGCATTCCTTTCGATGTTGCAAAGCAAAACCTACGCAGCTGCACCGCGGAGTTCTTCAATAAACTGATTCGACTCTGAGATTGACTTGTTCATTTCACGAATCAGCACAGCGATATCATTCTCAAGAGATGCAAACTCACCTTTCAGGGATCCGATTGCCTGCGCATTAAGGTTATGCTTCAGGAACAAGACATTATCGCGAAAGGTACGCAGTACAGGCTGCATACTTTCTTCTGACCGACGCATGGTCGTCAGCATACCGCTGTAGCGCTGACGCGTATCACGCAGCTGAGCAGTACTGCTGCGTTTAAAGTCCGCATTACTGAACTGGTCTATTTCCACTTCCCACTCTTTAAAGAGGGCTGTGGCTACCGATTCGACACTATTTATACGGTCAGTTACTGCCTGCGCCGCATCCTGGCTGTCCTCGTACTCGGAGCTTAGCCGGTCGTAGGCCTTTTTAAGATCAGTATCCTGTAAGGCGACAATCGACCCAAACTGGTCAAGCGCATCCTTAAATTCTTCCTGCGCGTCTTCCTGTGAGTCACGAGTTTTTTCCACCCGGCTGACCAGGATATCGCGTTTGTGAATGCCCGCCTTATCCAGCGTATTGTAGTAGGTAGTGGCGCAACCAGCCAACAGCGATGCCAGTACGGCAATTATCACAGCTCGAATTTTCATTGCTAAACCTGTTAAATCTGAACCCGTAAATTTTACACCATGCGAGACCTGCGAACACATCCCTGCTGATTATCGAACCAGTTACCAGACCGATAAGACACCATTCTTTTCGATATCAGGTGTCAATCCCAAGCAATTGTCTGACCTCAATCAGCATCCGATCCGCGACGGGCCTGTCGATCGCCAGCAGTTGATCTGCAAAACCAAGACAACCCCCAATGCCACCTGTGTGAATAAAAATTGTGTCACCTGAAGGGGGATCCGCGGGCCTGGCTGCTTCGCCGCCTTCCGGGTCGCCGCAGTGATAGCCTGCAGTTTCCGAATCAACCAGTGATCTGAATGCCTTTGCGTTGTAGACAGGGTCGAGAATCACTCCGGTGGCTTCATACATGGTGAGCACAAATTCGAGCAGGGCAACATCCGTTTTTCCATATCTCGCCGGAACCGCAGTTTCCAATAACCGCCAGTTAACCTCACAGCCCGGTGATAACCACGATCTGATTTGCCTGCGCAATCGATCATCCTGCACCACCGGCACACCCGTCACCCATTGACCCGTTTTAGAAGCGTTGATAATTCCAGCCATCGTAGCTCCGGTTCCTGTGGCCAAAGCGAAATGCGTCGGAGGTTGCTCAACGCACTTATCAATGCATTCAACAATTGCCCTGCAACCTTCTACCGCCAAAGCATTTGAACCACCCTCAGGCAACCAGCCATCACAACCCAATTGTTGCATTAGTTTCCTGACGTAGTTCACGTCCTCTCGGTAGCGATAGTCACCACGAGATACATAGTGAACTTTCATTCCATGCCTGATGGCATCGTTTAATAACGTGCTGCCTTGTATTTCTTCACCACGCACTACACCCACCGCAGATAAACCCAACACCTCACACGCAAGTGAAAGCGCATGCAAATGGTTTGACCATAACCCCCCAAAACTAAGAACAGATGTACACCCGCTCTGCTTTAAAACTTCAAGATTTTTAGCCAGCTTGAATTGCTTATTACCGCAACCACACGGAGTTAAAAGATCAGTTCGAAAAATGCGAATTGAGTCATTAAACGGTGTCAGTGAGAGCGTTTTATCAATCATTCCTGTCACGCATTCAACTGAATCATAACTTTAAAAAACAACACGTTTCTCTCATGTGTTGAAGCCCAACACTAACAATGTCAGGCAGGTTGATCCTAAAGATACCTGCATTAAGCCGATAACCGCACAACCTTTTGGCAGCGGTCAGTATCGACGCTTAATAAAAACGTGAACCATGACAAACTTCCAAAGACGAACGTTCCTGAAAAACTCACTCGCGGCAGCACTTGGCAGCAGCTCGATGTTTGCCCTGACCGGAAACGCTTTTGCATCCCGCACTCCTGACAACAATGTACAAACGTTTTTGCAAAGCGGCAAAAATTCTCTGGGCGGAATAACCTTACGCCACAAAGAAAAGCTTAAGCGCATTTACGCAGAGCGCAACTATATACCGGTCTGGTCTGTCAATGGACAATACACCACGGCAAGCCGCGCTGTACTGCGAAAACTGGAAAAGTCATCATTGTTAGGACTGCACCCGTCTCACTACTATACACAGGTACTGAACAGCTGGTTGCACCTGCAGGAGCCAATGTCATCCTCCAGACTTGAGTTACTCTTAACAGATTCACTGTACGAATATTTCGACAACCTGGCCAACGGCCAGATTGGTGAAAAACCAGGAGATGACGACGGTTGGTTTGTTAAGCAAAGTAGTACCAATGTTCACGAGTACGTACTGAATTTCTTTCGCGGTGACACATCGTTCCGTGAAACGATTGACAATCTGCAACCCCGCCACCACCGCTACACAGGATTGCTGGTAGCGCTACAAGATCATCACAGACTATATGCAGAAGGTGGTTTCCAGCAGATTGATTCAGGTCCAACTCTAAAGCACGGCATGCATGGACCTCGAGTAGCACAACTGCGCACCCGCCTTGCTCAGTCCGGCGATATAACAGAAGGATTTAACGCATCACCGGATCATTTTGACTGGCTACTCGAAGAAGGCTTAAAGACGTTTCAACAACGTCACGGACTTGAAGCAGACGGCATTCTCGGTGGCAATTCACTGAAAGAATTAAACGTTCCGATAGAACACCGGATTGCACAAATTGAAGTTAACCTTGATCGCTGGCGCTGGCTACCGAATGATCTGGGTGACAGCCATCTGACTGTCAATACAGCAGGTTTTGAAATGGATGTTGTTCTGGACGGTTATAGCTCGCTGCACATGAACGTAGTGGTTGGCAAGCCCGAGCACAGAACACCGATTTTTTCAGACCAGATGGAACACATGGTATTCAACCCGTCGTGGCATGTGCCGGTGAGTATTACTAAAAATGAACTACTGCCAAGAGAAAGAGCAAATCCTGGCTACCTGGAAAACAAAAACTTTGTTGCTGTGTCTTTGTCGGATAGAAGCTCCACCCCTATCTCAAGTTTATCTGACTATGATCTGGAGGCTTCAAACTTTATCTCCCGCTATCGCTTGCAGCAACTACCGGGAAAAACAAATGCACTCGGCAGCGTCAAGTTCATGTTGCCAAATCAGTACAGCATTTATCTTCACGATACCAACGCAAAGAGCCTGTTTGAAAAAACCAGCCGCGCGTACAGTCATGGGTGTGTCAGAGTTGAAGACCCACACGAGCTGGCTAAAACACTGTTGGTTCATGATGGACGCGACGCCAGTAACATTGACTCGATTCTGGCATCGGGCAGGAGCAAAACAATTAATTTACGCTCAGCACTTCCTGTGCATATGACCTATCAAACCAGCTGGGTGGATGAGTCGGGCAAGCTCAATTTCAGAAAAGATATATACAGCCATGATGCTCACGCGATCAGTAAATATCAGTACCACAGACCGCGACAGGTACAGCGAGAAACAGAGGCACTAACCCGTCTGTCGAGTTTTGCCAGTTTCGAGCTTTAACCGAACAATCATCTGCCCACACTGCCTCAAAATCCGATGCTTCGATTCGCATTAGTGAGGCCGCGGCGATAACAGTAAACGAATTCACCGCCAGAACTGGCGGTGCCAGATGTCGATAGCCAGCCATTTCTGGCTGCTGACACCTGACCTCCCTGCCATCCGGCGCACTTCCCTGCGTTGTGCAATCTGCGTCCCTGCACTATTCTAAAGACCCTCAACAAAACCACTGAAGCCGGTAACGCTTAGGTTTATACTGCCCCTGAATTTAGTCATCATTTTACCGGGGAACGTATGGCAGGCCTCTCGACCCACATTCTCGATACAAGCACGGGCAAGCCGGCCGGCAACGTTAAAATAGAATTATTCGAGGGCGACCGATCAGTACCTGCCCTCACATGTACCACAAATTCGGACGGGCGAACCGACAAGCCTCTGATCGAAGCGGGCCAGTTGAAGGCCGGAACCTACGAGCTGCACTTTCATGCCGGTGACTATTTTCGAACAAACAATCCAGGTCGTACCAACAACTCAAACCGCACTATCTCCTCTGATACCAACGATGACACAACGGTTCCATTCCTTGATATTGTAGTGATTCGGTTTGGTATCGGTCATACTGACCAGCACTATCATGTGCCACTGTTACTGTCACCCTTCGGCTATTCCACCTACCGCGGTAGCTAAGCGCGGCTGCGTAATTTATAATTTTGCAATTACCTGTCCATCGGAAACAATGAATGTCTGACCTAGAAAATATCATCAACCAGGCGTTTGAAAAACGCGCTGACATCTCGCCATCAAGTGTTGACGCAGAAACGAAAAAAGCCGTAGAACATGCTATCGAGCTGATAGACACCGGTAAAGAAAGAGTCGCAGAACAACGAGGTGTCGGAGACTGGAAAGTCAATGAATGGTTAAAAAAAGCAGTACTGCTTTCTTTCCGAATTCGAGACAATGAACCAATGCCGGCTGGTGGTTTCACCCAGTTTTACGACAAGGTAGACAGCAAATTCACGCACTACTCGGCACAACAATTTGCAGACTCCGGCGTACGCGTTGTACCACCTGCTGTTGCCCGCAAGGGATCATTCATCGCAAGTGATACAGTGCTTATGCCCTCTTACGTAAACATCGGCGCGTATGTCGACAGCGGTACCATGGTAGATACCTGGGCGACTGTCGGCTCTTGTGCACAGATCGGTAAAAACGTTCATTTATCAGGTGGCGTTGGCATTGGTGGTGTACTTGAACCGCTGCAGGCATCACCCACCATTATCGAGGACAACTGCTTTGTTGGTGCTCGCTCAGAAGTCGTTGAAGGTGTGATAGTAGAAGAAGGTGCAGTAATTTCCATGGGTGTCTACATTGGCCAAAGCACACGCATCTATGATCGCGAAAACGATGAAATTATCTATGGCCGCATACCAGCGGGCTCCGTTGTGGTATCCGGTAACCTGCCAGCCGACAACGGCAAATACAGCCTGTACTGTGCTGTTATCGTTAAAAGAGTTGATGAAAAAACTCGCAGCAAAGTTGGTATTAACGAACTGCTTCGAACCGTAGATTAACCAGTAACATCCGGACAGAGATATGGCGACCACACTCTACGGCATTAAAAATTGCGACACCATTAAAAAAGCTCGCCGCTTTTTGGAGGAACACAACGTAGAGTATACGTTTCACGACTACCGTACCGATGGTACTGATAAACAACTAATCTCTGCATGGGTCAAATCGCACGGCTGGGAAACGGTGCTGAACAAGCGCGGCACTACATGGCGTCAGCTGGACGACAATACCAAAGCCTCAACCAATGAGACCAATGTCGTAGCGCTGTTAATTGAACACCCTGCCATGATTAAACGACCGGTATTGACCTCTGGTAAAAAGTCATTGGTAGGCTTCTCAAAAGATACCTACTCCGAGATTCTGGACCTCTAATCGGACCAGGCCAGCGCCTTTAATTACACCAGCGCTTTTAATTACACCAATGCCTTCAAATACACCGGTACGTTCTACTAGAGCGGTAATAGAAAAATCTCTAATTGCCCAAGGCAATGATTAAATAGCTCAGCACTCACAGTCTTTCTTCAAAACCGGCCCCGGTGAGTATGGCGAAGGTGATAAATTTATCGGCCTTCGCGTACCAGTACTCCGCGAGACAGTAAAACAACATCGCGACAAACTGAGTCTCGACGATATTATAGAAATCCTGCACAGCGAGTGGCACGAGGTACGGCTGTTTGCACTGTTTGCGATGGTAGATTTTTACCAGCGTAGCTGCGAAAAAAGTCAAAAGCGCACAGTCAGCGCCTACCTTAAAAACAAGCAGTATATAAACAACTGGGACCTGGTCGACTCCTCCGCCTATCAGATCATCGGTGCATGGCATCACAACAAAGATCGCACTCCAGTCGATAAACTGGTTAAAGCAAAGCTCCTGTGGAGCAGACGAATCGCAATGATGTCAACGTTCTACCACATCCGACAAAACGACCTCGACGATACCTATCGCTACGCAGAAATACTGTTGACAGATAAAGAAGACCTGATACACAAGGTATCAGGCTGGATGCTCAGAGAGGCCGGTAAGCGCGATACCAAAAGACTGGAAACATTCCTGCACAAACACGCACCAGCAATGCCACGGACGATGTTGCGCTACGCTATTGAAAAACTACCGATAGCAAAAAGAAAAAAACTACTCGCTCTCTAGCCATCGATGCATTGACCTGCCTGGTCTTATTTTAAACGACGAGAACTCTTTATTCAGAACAACCACAACCGGTGACTTGAATAAAGAGATGCATCCTCATCGAGTAACAATTCTTAGCCGCTTTTAAGGAGTTGCAGGTGCAGAGAGATCAGCATCTTCAGGAAATTCAAAGAAAATGCGTGTACGTTCGTTCGGATCTACCCGTAGAAGGCCCGCATTAAACTCGCTGTTAATAGTGTCAATTATGCCATTGGCAATTACTGCATAACCGGTTGCCGTGGGATGAACACCGTCCAGCGAGAAACCACCTCCGAATACAAATTCAGATGAAATAGAACCGGTACCAAAACTGAGTCCGTCCTCATCTGACAAATCGGCCAGATCAGCTGCGGCGTCATAAAGTGCCAGGCGGCTGTCCTGTGCAACTCGCTCTTCAATAATAGCGTTGTAGGCCGCAACATTTTCTTCCAGCACCTGGAGCTCAAGTGCAGTCAATACTGCGGCGTCTGCAGCTACATTAACGGCAGGACTAAAAAGAGATGCCGGGTCAAACGGAGCTGCAGGATCTTCACTTACGCCTAAAGGTACACTAACCCCAACAGTGGTAAGAGGATTACCGTCGAGCTGAACACCGATTGATCCAGCCGATGTTAGTAGTATCGAGTCTGCAAAACCTGCCTGTCGTAAATTAGGCAGCATAAAAGAAGACAAATCCGTAAGACCCTCGTCTAATATTAAAACGCCGTTATTACCCGCAGTAAAACTAATCGTACGATTAGCAGCTTCATTCGCAGTAATAGCACCACCTGCCAAAGCCATTTGAATACCACTGTTATAAGCCTCAAAACCCGCACTAACAGCCTCGGCTGTGGCAGCATCAAGTTCGATCGAATCTGAGGGTACGGTAGTAAAAAACGGTATATCTTCAATGGCCGGAATATTCACAACCACACCGCGAATGCCGGCATTTTCCGGTGGTGCAAGAGCATCGATAAGGCCATTGAAAGCACCCTGAAATATGGCCGGGTTGGTTATATCCTGTGTATTAAATGGCCCCGCAGGGTCGGCCGGTCCAACTTCACCTATGCCGCCACTGGTTGCAAAACCCAGAGCGTCATTGTTACCTGCCCAAAACGTGAAAAAGGTAGGAATTCGATTCACATCGGCTACCGCATCGGTAATGACCGAAGAGACACCAGGGTTAGAGGCAAAGCGCCTATAAAAAGGATTCATCGCTAATTCAGGGCTTGCCAATTCAATAATTCTCGCACCAGGTACTCCAAGATTATTAAATGGCCCGTCGGCATTAACCAGCCCGGCTTGTCCGGGAGCAATATCCGTTGTCCGAACTGGTGTTACCGAAGTACCTGGCTGAGGACCAGGGGCACCAGTGCTATCGAGAACCACTAATCGTGATAAGAAACCATCTGCCGCACCACCGGGAATGGCAATAGGTGCACCACCTGCAACCAGGCCACCCAAATTATCGTTCACCAACGGTTGAATAAATTCACCACCACCCGCCAGCGCAAATGACTCTGCAATGATATTGGGGAAGGAATTGATTTGCCCGTCAAAATACAACGTATTATCTGCAAAGCCTGCTGTTAGAGAATCACCAATGGCCACATAGGTTGTGAGATTCAGCTCGTCACCGGCAGAAGATGTACCACCCCCGTCGCTGTCATCATCACTGCTGCTACACGATGCCAGTAGAAAAACTAAAGCGAAGCTTGAGAAACTTGTTTTAATCAATTTAGCTTTCATAATTTTGTACCTTAATTGCTTGTAAGACCCGGGTTCCTTTTCGGGTTTACTTTTTACACGCTCAGTTACATCCACCAGCGCTCGAGTAAGGACTCTATAATTAGAATTTATAGTTCGCCTGAACCGCCAGGGTGTTCACATTGGGCCCAACAGAGCCTATCGTCGCACCAACAGGCGCCCCTGCTGAAATAATTGGCTGATTAATATCAGCATCGGCAAAGCTAATAAAGCGATAAGCAAAATCCAAAGTTAAGTCCGGTAACGGCTTATAACTGCCCCCAAAGCTCACCGATGTTCTATCTGAGTCAATTGTACGCACTGAACGCGTTTCATCAGGCACCGGGGTCTCGGTGAAAGAAAAACCTGCTCTCCAGCTCAATTGTTCATTAATGTGACCGTCGATACCAACTGCATAAGTAAACGAGTTGCTCCAGTCGATAGGGGTCACCGCATCATTGGTAGTCAGCGGATTTGCACCACCGGCATCGTCAAACTCAATTCTAATTTCTTCAAATACATTCCACTGTGTCCAGCGAATACCGACAGTAAAGAAATAATCTTCAGTCACAGGCTTGTAATAGGCGAGATAAGCTGTTGTTGGTGATTCAAATTCAGCCGTTGCGCCAAACTCACCAGCGAAAGCAGAAAGCGGATTACTCAAGGGTATTTCAAACTCGGTATCAGCATCAATTTCATGCTCAATACCTGATCTGATGCTTAAGCCTACCCTGGAGCTATCGGGTAAATCGACGGTAACGCCCGCATTGATACCGAACTCAACACTGTCCCCTTCCGCTTCGAAGCCTCCATCTCCCGATGCTGGTCCAAGTGGTATTCTGGAATCCAGAGTAACATCGGCGGTCTGGAGGCTGATGCCACCACCAACGCTCACGATGTCATTTATTTTATAACCGAGTGTCGGGTTTATATCGATCGTTGTTAAATTAGTTTCGGTACCACTGAAGCGACCAAAGAAATCATCGCCATAATCGGTATCGGTACCGAAGGGAGATGTTAACCCAAGACCAAAAACAAGCCGATCGTTAATTGGCTGAACATAATAAAGATTAGGGGCTCCCGCTAAAGAAGGTGCACCATCTTCATTTGGCCCGGCGATTCCACCACCAAATACATTACTGCCTTCGTTCACTACTTCGGCACTAACCGTGTTAAGTGTAAACCCAAACTGTGCTTGCCTGTTTGCCAGCAAAGTTAAACCGGCCGGGTTAAATTGCACAGCAGAGGCGTCATCACCGACTACACCATAACCGGCATGATTGCGTCCCAGTGAGGTAATACTATGATCAGACAATTGAAAACCACCGGCAAGCAATGGTTGTACCGGCACGGCAAGCAACACGGACAACCCCACACCATAAACTAATTTAGGGTGTCGGCTGACACACCTGCCAAGAGGCTTTTTTGTTATCTGAGGTTTGGTCATGGAGTGCGTCCCGTCTGTCTAATTTGTTGAGCATTACTAGACTTAATTAAGTGCCGGTATTATTTCAGGAGGACGCAGTTAAATGCAAATCGACAATAAACGCTCCTCTCTCTTTACCACTGAGATCTTCTCTGGTGTCGTAGTTATCGAGTCTTATGTCGTTATCCAACCCGATTCCACCTATATGACGATTCCACTACGTGATAACACTCGACAGCATGCCGCTACCATAATGCTGCGACAGGGATTAGTAACTCACCCGGTCCTGCCCCGGCATCTATCGATATTCATAAATTTAAATGAAACCCGAAAGGTGCTTAGACTCAATTCTGCAGCGGACAGGGTTCGCCGGGCCAAACAGCAGCTGCCCGCTACTACATCTTACTTTCAAGCATCAGAACCAATCCTGATAACCGGTAACAACCAGGCAACAAGAGTAAAGTCACGAATAAATTACAGGAAACTCTTCAGCATCCATTGGCATGCCAGACTCCAGTCTTTTTTCAAGACCCGGAAACGGCGGTGACATTTCGCCACCACGAACAACATACGTCGCATCATCACCCAACAGTCTTGCTGAGAACGCACGCCTTCTGTGCGAAGATAAATTTTCCGGTGCTCCGTGCACAGTTAAAAAGTGAAAGGCAATGCAATCACCTGGTTCCAGTTGCCATGATTTTATATCGTACTTGTCTCTTTCAGAATCAATGTCGGGCATCGCAACCATATTGTC
>CAYLZS010000468.1:0-8243 GCA_964388065.1 uncultured Granulosicoccaceae bacterium | reverse complement strand
GAAGAAGTCAGGGTAGCGCTCGAGAACGGGGATGACGTAAAGCTCTCCGGATTCGGCAATTTCATCCTGCGGTCAAAAAGCGAAAGACCCGGTCGGAATCCTAAAACCGGTGAAGAAATCCCCATCTCGGCCAGGCGTGTAGTGACGTTCAGGCCGGGGCAGAAATTAAAAGCTCGAGTCGAAGCCTATGCTGGAAACCAGCAACAATAACGAATTGCCCGCAATTCCCAACAAGCGCTACTTCACCATTGGTGAGGTCAGCGACTTGTGTGATGTAAAGCCTCATGTGCTTCGCTACTGGGAACAGGAATTCCCCGATCTGAAACCCGTCAAGCGCCGTGGCAATCGCCGCTACTACCAGCGCCATGACGTCATGCTTATCCGCACCATTCGCGGGCTTCTCTACCATCAGGGCTACACCATCGGTGGTGCCAGACAGCAACTGGCTGGTGAGACAGCAAAAGAGGATGGTGCCCAGACCCAGCAGGTCGTAAAGCAACTCTGTGACGAACTCGAAGACGTACTAAAGATCCTCAAGGCGTGATAACCTAGCGCCCGCAGCGCAAAGAGCAGTCGCTGCACTGGTCGATCGGGGCGTGGCGCAGTCTGGTAGCGCACCACACTGGGGGTGTGGGGGTCACAGGTTCGAATCCTGTCGTCCCGACCAATAAAATCAAGTGCTTATAAAGTTTCTCTTGTCGCACCAATACCAGCAATTCGTTCTGTGGTTATGAGCGAGTAATTTTTTTCGCACTACACCACCTCAAGAATTTTACCCTTCCTCCGGCAGTGTGCGTTGCACTGCCACTTTGCTTTCATGGCCTATCTTGAAACTGGTGGAGATTGAACCAGCCTAAACACAGCTTAGGCTTGATTGTTGCGCGAAATAACAGATTCCTCAGGAAGCTCTAAAGGTATCTTATGCTCTGTAACCCCTGCTCGATTGACTCCGATCTCAAGATCGATCCCGACAAAAATGGCAGGCGGTTGGTAGGTGAAATAATTGAGTATATTCGGAACCAACAATCTGCTGATTCGCGAAAATCATACCTGCTGAAGAACTTGCAGCGACTAACCGTCGACAACTCAGCGATGCTTCGGTTATGCGACATCCTGACTAACCGGAAATTCATACCGGAAGCCAAAATGGTTCTTGAACACTGTGATTTCAGTGACAGTCAGGCTTTGGCCCAGTCCGCCAAACTCGCTTTCCTTGAGCAAAACTATTTGAAGGCTGTTGATGACTGGAAAAGTGCCAGAGACAATGGATGTCACATTGGTATCGCCGATCAACTCAGTTACCTCAAGGCCTGTGAAAAAACTCACGATTTTTCTCAACTACTGAATATAGCTAATGACATTCAACTTTCGCCTGAATTATCAGAGAAGCAGGTTCGACAATTGTGTACTGTATTGTTACGAAACAACCAGATAAACACGGCACTGAAAACAATACAGCGTCTGGATTTAATTGAAGAGCTAAACACTTACATCATATTTGCGCGAGTAAATAGTGCCGCAGGTCAATATGATATTGCGCTTAAGATCATCAGAGATGCGGAAATACAGTTTCTCAACGAAAACTCTGAACTGACAGATGAGGAACACAAACGCCTGAGTCTGTGTAAATTAAAAGTGTTGCTGAATCGATGCGACTGGGGTGAGGTTATTTTTCAAAGCCGGAAGCTGATATCCAGATTCCCGGATTGCTATCCTGCCTATCAAATTTGCTTAAGAGCAACAAAATTTCTAGATAGTCGCGCTCAAAGTCTATCTGTCTTAGCAGAGGCATACCGTATATTTCACACTCAGCACCCGGACCTGGTTATCCGTTATTGCCGAGAACTGGAGTTGTGTGGGCGATCCCAAAAGGCACTGACAATTCTGGAAGATTGTAATCGTGATGACAATGGATTTGCCACAGCGCTATTAAAAAAGTATTTAAGAGATGGCTTGTTTGAAAAGTTCATGCAGTGCGCAGGGGCTGAACAGGTACCAAATGATGAAAAACTGATCGCTTTTACAGACCATCTGGCGCTGACAGTCCGATTGGGTCTATACGAAAGATTGCCAGACATTGTTTCCATGATAAGCGAACTGACACAATATGGCCCGCAAGAGCAGCATCTGGTATTGGAATGTCAGAACCAGATATGGCAATTGCTTGAGATTTTGACTTCCGAAGTTGCTGACACATATCGTCTGATAGAAACACATCAGTCAGAACGTTTAATCGAGCAGATAAAAGGTCTATTGCCTGCTCAGATTTGGCAAGGGAAAGGTGTGGTTGCAAATCGCGTACTCTGGAACAAGCTGTCTAACTCGGAATATTTTGGCTATAACAACCACGGAGATTTCATAAAGACAAGTGTTGAGAGTTACATCGACCTGATTCAAAAACAACCGTGCGTATACCTGGAAACTTACGAAGTTCCAATCCACGCACGCAAGCTGGCGTCGTACCTGAAAGATCGTATTTTAAATAAAATACCAACCTCGCTCATTCGACTTGGAGATGGTGAAGGAAATTATCTCGATTACCCGAAATACTTTGAGGCAGAGCAAGCTACTGACCAGGAATTTATTCAACGTATATGGTGGGGAGATACCAAGCTCGATAACTGTTCGGGATCCTTGCGCGCCAGCATACTCAGTGGTTACCAACAATCAATAGACAATGCTGACATATTGGGAATACCACCCATTCGAAGGTTGCTTAGCGTATTTAGAAATTTTTCCAATGGGCGTGGGGAATTGAACAATGGATCTAGAGGTATAATAGCGATCTCAGAGAAGTTGCAATTCATTGACTGTAGCCAAAAAATTCTCACCTCCTCACACATCCATACAGATTTCGAGTTGTGGAACTGCTACGCTGAAATTTTGGGTTCTCTTGACAGTGTTTGTCTTATTACCTGCCATAGTGGTATGGATAACTATCTCAGGCAACGGTTCGGGATTGAATCGGTAACTTGCTACACAATTCCCGGTGAGTCACGTTATAAAACTATGTTCAATGATCAGCGCGCTGATGAGCACTGTCCTACTGTTTTTGAAGAATTGATTGCGACTCTTCCTGCAGTATCTAAAGGGCAGGTATTTTTGGTTGGTGCTGGGTTTCTGGGAAAGATTTACTGTAATGTGATAAAACAAAATGGAGGAATCGCAATTGATGTTGGGTCTTTGATGGATCGCTGGGCTGGCTATCATACAAGAGTAGATAATGAAAATGTTATGACTTGCCAAGGAATTGTTTATAAGGACAGGAGCCCAAAGCCACTTGAGATACCGAGGCCCAACCAGCCGGTAAACACGTGCGAGTACAGAGATCGCCTGCTTCCGATAATGGTTAGAGATGAGAAACCAATTCCTTGTCGTTTTTTGGTAACTGGCCACCCGCGGAGCGGCACAGAGTATACAGCATCGTTATTTACGCAGCTTAGCCAAAGAATCGGTCACGAGACACTACAATCGCACGGTATGGCAAGCTGGATGCACGCTGTTAACGATCAGAATACACCTCTGATGCAAAACGACACTGTAAAAAGTCACCCGCACTGTCGCGGTGATCTTTCTGTTGAGCATCTGTTGCTGGTGGTAAGGGATCCAATAGAAGTGATACCTTCAATAATGATAGAAAACAGAAACGATAAATCTTATCGATATCGTCGATTTCATATTTTCCACCAATGCGGCGTCGATTTGGATAACTTTCAATGCCCAATCGAATGTTCGGTGGCATCTTATTTATATTGGCTGGAACTAATAGTAAGGCAGAATCCGGTTGCCATTTTGCGTATCGAATTCATAGAGCAAGATATCAAATCGTTTTTTCAATTGCTGGGCTTACCTTTTACAGCTTCGGATATTGAAAAACAGAAGTTGAAGCGAAATGCGACTTCAGCCCGATATGGTATAGAAAAGATGAAGGTGGGCCGTGACGATTTGCTCTCTATAGATCAGGCTCTGTTAGAGAAATTACGAGTGTTCTGCGCCGAATACAAATACAAGCTTTAATCCATCGCAACCATCATCTCACCCTTTTCACCCGTTCCTCGTCTTATCTTGGTTTTCTACGTCTCAGAAGTCTGCTCATAGCTCTGAGCTGGCTTTGTGGCTTGGTGTCTGTGCGCACATTGTAGATTTATGGCGCATCCAGGTGATGCTGATTGTTCGCCAGAGAGTGATGTTAAGTGTTTGAATTTCAATGAATACTAATGAAATATCGTGCATTTGTGTGCATTCGATTGCAGCACAGATTTTGCACTTTGCGGGTCACGGGTTCGAATCCTGTCGCGTGTAACTAATAAACTTCTCATCTTCCGCTCAATGGCTGTTGCCACGCACCTGACATATCAGCGGGATGTTCTTTCCGGCTCGGCCAATATAACTGAAATTACTGATAAAAATGTGGTGTCAGATCGGCGATACAGAGCGGGTTAATCTATAATCTGCTGTACCGCTTATTTGCAGATATCCCTTGGACCTGATTCAACTCTACAGCGCCACCCAGCGGGTGGTTCAATCGCTTAAGACCAGTGGTCTTATGCCGGCTCTCAAATCTTACCGGGCATCGTTGAGCGGCCAAAATGTCGCGGGCAACGGCAGGGGGGATCGCGCCAGCTCTGAATCGGTTCTGATGCAGGCATCCGACGCCTATATCATCGAGTCGGCCATGTTTGGCGAAGATGAAAAAGCGGTGGTCAATCTGCTGCACCTGGGGCAGTTGGGTACGGCATCATTCTGGCTCGATATGGTTTCCAACGTCCGTTCGATTGAAGTGAGGCAGGCTCAATCTGTGTCTGCCTACAGCAAAATGATGTTTGCTGTAAGTCATCTTCCGGGTCTGTTGTCACTGGTTAGAGAGACGAGTGCAGTTGAAGGTTTGCGCAGCGATGATGTTGATACCGGCACATTGGTCTTGCGGCTCTACGATTCTATCGAACCGGCTTCGAGCCCTGATCGAATGTCGCGATTGATTGATGCGGTGGATATGATCTATTCGGCTTGTGCCTCTCTGTCTGAAGTCACAGCCAGTTCACTGCGACTGATGTCGGTATCGGGGGTTGCGGTACGTTCGGTGATTTTCCATGGAGACTCGCAAACCATTAATGCAACTCAGAAGGTCGTAGCGCACCTGAACCAACTGGCGTCTGAGAACTTTGATAACAGCAGTTATTCTGTGGAAGGTATCGCCTCTGAAATGCCGTTTCTGGATGCGATTGAAGAACTGGAACAACTTGATGTGATAGATACCGAGGCGGCTGTAAAAGCGAGCCGAAACGCACAGGAAGGTGCAATTATGTTGCTTGAATGTGGTGCGCAGCTTGTAGATTATAATTCTGTATCTGATACCGGCTACATTCCAGCTACTGTTATTGCCAGACTGGATGCTGATGGCAGGACTTTCGATAACATTGATTCAGGTATCGGTGAATCGCTCGATGCCAGATATGATGAAGTCTATGACCGTGAAAAAGAAAAGCTGTTAACTGAAGCGACGTTGCAACCATCTGAACACACAGCCGTTGATGCTGCTCCAAATGAACCCGCCAGTTTACGTAGTGAGAGAAATGCCGATACATCAGCCGATACACCAGTTGAGATTCCCAGTGACCCAGAAGTTCGCAAAGATAGTATCGATGAGTTAATTTTGGATCTTAACCGTTTGTATGGTGAGCAGCGTTAAGTAGTTATTGTACTGTGGGATACACTGGTCATTGGTTGTTTAAGTTAACTGTGGCACTGTTTGATGATCCGACGAACAAGCATTCAACACGCAGAAAACCATGACAACAAGCCTTGAATCATTGGTTGCACAGTTTGATACTCGCGGAAAACCGCCAGTAGAACAATGGAATCCGACAAGAGTCGCTGATATAGATATCAGAATTGACCGACAGGGCGACTGGTACTACCAGGGTTCAAAGATCGAACGCAGGCGAATGGTGGCATTGTTCTCAACCATTCTCTGGCGCGAAGATGATTCCTATTTTTTGAAAACGCCGCATGAGAAGCTAAAAATAGAGGTAGAAGCCGCGCCTTTTGTAGCGGTTCTTATGACGGTGACTGGTGAGGGTGAGTCCCAGTCGCTATCCTTTACCGATAACACTGGCAATCGCTTTAAGGCTGACGCGCTGCATAAACTTTGGCTTACAGAATCAGAAGCGGGTGAGTCAGTACCGTTTGTTATAGTGCGACGTGATCTGCCGGCGTTGCTGTCACGAGCTGTATATTACCAGCTGGCTGATTTGATCGTTGAGCGTGATTCAACAATGGGTGTATGGAGCGAAGGTGTCTTTTTTTCTTTGAGCACCTGAAGTTCCTGTTGTTGCGTCCTGCCAGTTGATTAACTCTGCCAGTGCTTAGATTTGTTATAGCGGTGAGTCCGGCACCCAGATATAACCGTCTGGCGCTACGATAAATGCTTCTCTGACACCGTGGGGTTTATCCATCGCATCGGCCAGCACAATGTAGCCATGTTCTCTGGCCTGCTTACATGCGCGATCCGGATCGCAGTGATGCAGGCGCAGCTCAATGCCGCAACCGCGCGCAGGTACATCTTCAACGACACCTGCCATCGGGTGGGAATCATAAGTGTGATCTGCATGCAGCATCCACTCGACACCACTGGCCTGAATTACACCAAAGTCGATATCGCTGTAGACAATGTCGGCCCCCAGCACTGAAGTCGCAAACTTCGCACTTTCTTCGACAGATGTCACAAGTAGATTAACGCCCAGCCCGGTCAGCGATCTGCCGTAGTCATCAGCGCTCATCCACGGAGTGCCGGTTCTTTTGCTTGTCATGTGACACCTTCCGTCAAGCGAGTTAGAAACAAGCCGTTATTGTCTCATAGCCCATAAGGTTTGCATGCTCCTTGCTGATAACAGTTGGGATGAGACAGAGAGATTGATGTGATTGAAAGTGATACCAGCAGAGACTCTGAAGAATTGAACGTACTCGCGGCGCGCTTTGGTGCAACCGAATACGAGTTGTTTGGTTTGGCGTTCTATGATGCGCACGGCTATCAGGCCGATGATGTGCTCCTGCAGGATCTCTTTATGGAGTTTCTGCAAAACGGAGAAGCGCCATCATGGCTGCGTAGCTACGTGCGCAATCGATTTCAAAGCCCGGTTCTGGCAAAGGACAACATCAAGCAGTCGGCTCTGGTGTCGACCGGTGCGCGAAGTGCCCTGGTTAAATGGCGCCCGAGCGTCGATATTTTTACTTTTACGCTGGTTGGGCATCTCAGCGGGCAGGATTTTGCCGACGGACCCGAATAGTCTCCAGGATTTTCAGTCTACTGAGCAGGTTCTATAACGAAAGCCAGACTTTCGACAATCTCGACATTGGGCAGTTTGGTCAGCCCGGCAGGTGGCATCAGCACCTTGGAAGCCCGGTTACCACCGCCGAGAATAATTTCTTCGCATTCCAAAACCCTGCTGTCGATCCATAATGGCAGATCTGCCGGCAAGCCAAACGGTGTTACACCACCGAGCTCCATGCCGGTAAGTTCCAGGGTTTTTTCCGGCGTGGCAAAAGACAGTCGCCGAACTCCCAGCTTTTTCCGCACAACCTTGTTTACATCCAGGCGGCAATTGGCGAGCACAACGCAGCAGGCGAAAGTGGGCTCTCCTTTGGTTGATCCGAGCAGTAGCGTATTTGCTGACTGATCCGGTGCGTAACCGTAATGTTGGCAAAAGTCCGCGGTATCAGCGAGGGAAGGATCGCAGGCAAGCGCCTGAAAAGGGATAGACGAAGATTGCAGTACCTTCAGAACGTCTGGATGGAGTAATTCGGCGCTCATTGCGGCATAGAGATCGCTGGAGTAATGGAAACAATTTGTAAGCGGATAATGTTTTCCCGACAAAGTAGACTAGCATGTGTTGATGTTGTGGACTCTGCGCGACACGACCAATACATAAAAGAGATAACGATATGATCAAGAAAAATTTGACCCTGGCATTGTTGGTTTTCAGTTCGCTAAGCCTTGGCGGGTGTACTGCCATCGCACTCGTAGACGCTGCTGCAAGCACTGCTATTGGTGCTGGTAAATTGGCAGTTAAAGGAACGACGGCGGCGATTGGTGCCGTTATTCCTGACGGCGATGACGAGAAAGACAAGAAAGAATAAAAGTTGTTGTAGCCCGCGCTATAAATATTACCTACACTCCTCGGTTGTCATTGTGATCGAAGAGTCTGTTTGTGCCAAAAGCCAGCGAACTAAAAAAAGGCCAGGTA
>CAYLZS010000467.1:0-4571 GCA_964388065.1 uncultured Granulosicoccaceae bacterium | reverse complement strand
GCTATAGTCGCCCCTTCAAAATAAACCACGCGGGTGCCTAATGTCAGCTGGCATAGACTGGAACGATCGGAGCAATAAAATTGCCGCTGGTGTGATGATCGCAGGCTTCGTCTTACTCGCACTGTCCGCGTTCAATCCACTACGCGATGCACTTGCAGGCACTCCACTCTGGGCATTCCGAGCCGCTTGCATTGTAGCCATTGCCTGGTGTGTTTATCGACTTTTTACACCCAGCGCCATTGTCATGTTGTTCCTGGGCTTCTCCGCCGGCATTCCCATACTGCTTATTTTTTCATCACTGAGTCTGTGGCTTGGAGAGGCCGGATTTAAAAAGTCGGCGGTGACTTATTTTTCATGGGCGGCACTGGGCTACTCTTTTAAATTTGTATGGGCACCACTTATCGATAAGTTACCCATACCGGTGTTAACAAACTGGCTGGGTCGACGGCGAGCCTGGTTACTGCTATCACAATTCGCTGTAATCGGCGCGATACTCTGGATGGCATTAACTGATCCCGCTGCAAGTGAATCAAGTTTGACCATCATGGCATTTGCAGCGGTTGCTCTGGGGTTTTCATCTGCAACGCAGGACATTGTCATTGATGCGTATCGCATAGAGAGCGCGCCAACCGAAGAACAGGCAATGATATCGTCAACCTACATAGCCGGTTACCGTATCGGCATGATTGTAGCGGGTGCTGGCGCACTGTATCTGGCCACCTATTTTGGCTCAACTAAAGAGGCCTACAGTTACTCAGCATGGATGAATACTTACGCCATAATGGCGGCAGTGATGTTAATCGGCGTTGCAACCACATTCATTATTCGTGAGCCAGCTACACATCGAGCGGACACTAACCCGTATCAAGCGTCAGACTATTTGCGCTTTCTACTGGTATTTATTGTCGCCGTCATTGCGTTCATTGCTACCTTCTTGCTGAGTTCCGGTATTGTCAGCAGTACGAAAGACACCCTCAAAGAGTTTTTCAACAATCGCCACCTTGCAGGTTTCATCGTCGCCACTATCAGGCTGGCCATCGCAGCAGCTATCGCCTGGTTTGTGGCAATGGGTTTGGTAAAAGCCGGGGTCGGCAATCGACAGATGATCACTGAGTCCTACGTAGACCCGGTAAGAGATTTCTTTAGACGCTACGGTATGAGCCTGGCGCTACTGCTTCTGGCGCTCATCGGTCTTTATCGCGTCTCAGACATTGTTATGGGTGTTATCGCCAATGTGTTTTATCAGGAGATAGGTTATACCAAAGTACAGATCGCGAATGTTTCGAAATTTTTCGGATTGATTATGACTATTGCCGGCGGCTTGCTCGGCGGCTTTCTATCCGTCCGTTTTGGCGTGATGCGTATACTTTTTCTGGGTGCCGTACTTTCAGCCGTTACCAATTTGTTGTTTATTGCCCTGGCTGAGTCGAGCGCAAGTATTCCAATGCTGGTAATGGTTATTGGTGCAGATAACCTGTCAGCAGGATTGGCCAGCGCTGCATTTATTGCGTTCCTTTCAGCATTAACCAATGTATCGTTCACAGCCGTTCAATATGCAATATTCAGCTCACTGATGACACTGATACCGAAGATTCTTGGTGGCTACTCAGGTTCAATTGCCGAATCAATTGGCTACACGTACTTTTTCACTATGACCGCTCTGTTAACCCTGCCTGTTCTGCTGCTTATATTCCTTATGCGCAATAGATTTAACGATACTGTTGTTATGAAAACCTGATGAGCACCTCTGCTGGTGAAATCAAAGGTGAAGTACGTGGGTACGTGGAGGGCTACTACGGTAAATTGCTTTCATGGACTGAACGCAGTGATTTGGTGAAATGTCTTGCATCACTACAACTTAACACTTACTGCTACGCACCAAAGGAAGACACTCACCACCGATTGCACTGGCGCGAACCGTACGGTTCAAACTGGCATCAATCCTTTTCGCAGTTCTGTACGCTGGCACGTGATCACAATGTTTCAATTGTCGCCGGCATAGCACCCGGGCTGGACTTTAATCACAAAGACAGCACCTCTGACTTTAATCATCTAAACAGCAAAGCAAGCAAATTGCTGAACGATGGCGCCGATAAAATTCTGGTTCTCTGGGACGACATTGAAGCGACCAGCACCGACGATTTAGGCAACTTAAGCGAGGGTGCAGCACACGCTCAGATTGTTAATCAGCTAGCTGTAAAACTGAAGCGGCCGGTGTGGACGGTGCCAAGGGTATATGCCGCAGAGATAGAAAATAACAACTGTTATCTGGAAGACTTCTTTACCACACTGGATCCGCAACACACCGTTCTGCTGTGTGGCAATGCGATTGTTGCGAGCAGCATCAGCCAGACAGATCTTTACGGGCTCAGTCGCTCAAATATTGGTACTGACAAGCTTAAGCATCGAACAGTCGTGTGGGATAACTTTTATGCCAATGATTACTGTCCCAGAAGACTATTTACCGGACCGTGGACAGGCAGAGAAGCAATTGATGAATATCTGATAAACCCGACCGGTATGCCATACACAGACCAACTTTTGCTGGACATCGCATCGTCTACACACACCAGTCAGGATACCTGCAAAGAGTGGGCTGATGCACTTAAGCGCCACGGCGTGCCCGATGCATTCCAGTCCATAGCACCTTACTTCTCAAAACCGTTTTTTGGTGACAGGATTATCGTGGGAGACGAACAGGACTTCGACACAACAAATCCCACAATAGCCAATCCCACAATAACAATAGAACGTGCCATTGAAGAATGTCTCTGGAAATGGAAAAGCCCGCTCGCTCGCGAATGGTATCCATTCATCTTCGGTTTAAAACACGATCTCGCGCTGCATCAGGGAACGTTGCCGCGAGATAGAATACTAAAAACACAAACCACGAATTTAGCCGGGACATTGATAAACAACAGTACAAGCTAGGGCTTCATACTCACGGCAACATCCGAGAAGTACGCAATACTGCTGGCATCGGTTTCATCTGTGTCGCAAAACAGTGCGAGTTCAGTTAAGCGAACACCGCTGGCGTCACCCCAGAGTTCGGTAAACAGGGATTTCATATCGACTTGTTCGCTAAACCATTTGCCAATATTGTCAGAACCACCATTGGCAGCGTAGTGCGGGAATGAACGCCGACCGAAGAAATACGACAGATGCTTCCAGTCTCCGGCTTTAAGCTGATCATTGCCCCAAACAATCTCCATATGATGTTGCTCATCATCAGAAGTTTGAAAAGTCAGAAAAAATCGTGCTGGATGATCATCTCCGTCAGAAGTCATTTCGTCGAACTCAGCATCTATTCCCTGTTCTATAAACCAGTCCCAGGAGAGCAACGGATATTCATCGATTGGTATATCGACCATTCGGAATAACATAGAAGCGGTATCGTCGGTGGCGAGTCTGATTGCGGGTTTTTCGTCTTTAACCACGAACGATATATCCATCGCATCATGGCGTTTAAATTGTCGGTGGTACCATCCGGGGGTAATCGGGTCCAGTGACAATGGCTGAGAGAAGTCCATTACTGTCACAGACTCAGCACCATTCACTTCCAGCACATTCTCTCTCGGCCTTTCTGATCCACCACAGGCGCTTAAAAGTGCGGCGCTCAGCGTTAGTATTATTAGCAATGCGACCAATTTAAACTCGTGGCGAACACCGAGCATAATAGTAATCCTTATTGTTAAATTTTAGCTTCGATGGTATCTCAGGACCATTGGCTGATATATCTCTGGTCCGGTAAATCACCCACTGGCGGATCACTTAAACAAGTCTTTTAACTTATCTTTAACCTTGTCTTTGTTTTTCTCAATTGCCTCATCTGCTTTTTGCTGTAACAGGGCTTTTTGAGCATCTATTTTTTCCTGTGCTTTGGCTTTTTCTTCGTTCAATCTTACACGTGCAGCTTCTTTTTCTTCAGCTAATTTAGCACGAACTCTCTCTTCTTCAGCTGCCAGTTTAGCCTGTGCTTCCTGTTTCAGCTTGTCTGCCTCAGCTTTGGCGCGAGCCTCAACCTGGTTTTTAAGGTTACTGGTTATATTGTCTTTCAGACCTGCCAATACTATTCCTGCAAAGTCCGCTGAGAGCTCATCAAAAGTGCCTCTGACAGGAATATTCAGCTTGACACCCTTTAGCGCTTCCAACTCCTTTCCTCCCTGACCTTCCGAGCTACCGGTTATCAGTGTCGTTAACGTGTAGTCGACCAGTTCACCGGGCAGATCAATTTGCCCCGCTCCGCCTACTCGCAGCAACGGTGAGCGCAGATCCAGATCTTCAGACTGTAAAACTCCGTTGGTAAATCGACCACCCATAGACAGGGTAGAAAAGTCGGTTTTTAATTGCGTTTGATCTTCAGCCAAAGACTGACCGCTAAAAGCCGCTCTTGCGCGGCGCATCTGATATCCAAGGTTAACGCCATTAACCGAGCCATCATTAAAGGCACTATTAAAACCGCCGTTTAAACCTGCAGTCAGAGCGTTTACCGTGTTGCCAGTGGTTGTGATGTTTAACGTGAACTGACCTTTCCCACTTAAGGGCGATTCTTTTTTAAGCAAGTCCACCAG
>CAYLZS010000466.1:0-5738 GCA_964388065.1 uncultured Granulosicoccaceae bacterium | reverse complement strand
GCCGACTTCGAAGCTACTCTGGCGGAATTTATCAAGCGTGGGCTTGTGAAGGAAACGACAGATGAATATTTAAAAATAACATCCGACGGACAGGCACTAATCGGTCTTTGGAGTAAGTCCAGCGCCTCTTAAATTACATTACCATAGACCCCAATGGGTGCCTCAAGTCAGCAAATTATCATGGCTGCATTCGGAGCGCTGGTTATCTCTGCAAACGATGTTGCACCGAGTTACATTTTCAGCCCTGCCGGCGCTTCGCCGCTTCGAGTGTCAATACAGTAGACACGATGATCCGCGTCATGGGGAGCGACCTGCCACTTTCGCCCCCGGCACCCGCTATTTTGGGAATGGACTTTGCCGGTACCGTTGAGGCCGTCGGTGAAGGCGTTAGCGCATACTCGGCAGGTGATGAAGTCTATGGATGTGCTGGCGGACTGGCAGACTTACAGGGAACACTGGCAGAGTACATTGTTGCAACAAGACGGCCCGCATTGCGCGGGCCATAATTAGTTTTTAAGTCAGTTCTTACGAACAACTGGTCGCTGTTGTGTTTACGCCAGCTTGTCGCTAAAGAGAGCAAGCGTGCGTTCCCACGCTAAATTGGCAGCTTCTTCTCGGTAGCGCTTTGTTGAGTTGTTGTGGAAACCATGACCCGTACCTGGATACAGCTGTCTTTCGAATTCAACGTTATTAGCCTTTAATGCGGCTTCAAATTCAGGCCACTGTGCATTGATGCGGTCGTCATCTTCCGCTGCCTGAACCAGCAGAGAGGCTTTCATGTTAGCCACTTCTTCAGCTGGTGGTGCACTGCCATAGAACGGGACACCGGCTTTTATATCATCACCCATTTTAGTGGCGAGAAAATTCACTACACCGCCACCAAAGCAAAAACCGACGGCACCCAGATTTCCATTGGATGAAGCATGTGCTTTAACGAACTTGGCGCCATTCAACATGTCGACCATAATTTTTGCGCGATCAAGTGATTTTTGCATCGCACGGCCGTCATCATCATTACCGGGGTACCCACCCACCGGATACAATGCATCAGGTGCTAAAGCCAAAAAGCCCGCAGCGCCGAGTCTTCGCGCTACATCTTCGATATAAGGATTTAAGCCACGATTCTCATGAATGACCAATACAGCCGGGTGCGGGCCATCACCGGTGGGCTCGACAAGATAGCCACGCATCTCACCGGAGTTGCCACCCGGTGAAGCATACTTAACATAGGTGGCTTTAATTCGTTCATCAGTGAACGAAATTGTTTGTGCTTCTGCATAGCGTGGAAAAAGTGCCTGCGCCATTGTAAGGCCGGAAACACCTGCAATCGTTATTCCGCCAGCCCGCTTCAAAAACTCCCGACGGCTTATGTACCCGTGACAATACTGATCGTATAGATCGTAGATGCTCTTATCAATTTCGAGATCTTCAATGTCGACGTCGCTCTGATTTTTTCGTTCCTGAACTGCATTGTCCATAGCTTTACCCTCGTTTGGTTATCTATTATTATTACTGTTCACACCGCCCATAGATTACCACCGTTTTTCGATTATTTTCCACTAAAAACAGGTGTTGATCAGATTCGGTTTGTTGCGAATTCAACAAATACTCCATGAGTGATTTTTCGGCAGACATACACCTCATATTATGTAAGCAAATGGCGACAAATTTTTCAGAAAATACCTTGAAAGCTTGCTAGCTTCTGACTAATCGTTTTCTAGATTTTATTACCAGAAGACAGAACACGTTGGCATACAATGAGTGATAATCAGGGCTTCAACCTTACACTTAACCCGAAGCATAGATAAGGCAATGCAAGCTTCAGCTTTACCAGTGGTGGAAAACGCTAATGCTGCACTTATCGAATACAGATAGTCCGGCCGCCTTACCGTGGTATAACTTCCCCGAAACTCGACCAATCCTGGATTCGATATGGAAGGATGTCGTGGCAGAACTGCGAGTTGCCGGAGTAGAACATTTACCCGAGTTTCTGGATCATGCAACACCTCATAGCGCCTTGCTCAGAAAACGCTCGCTTACCCTGAGTCAGTGCTGCGGCCCGGACCTCTTTGAGGATGCAATCAACATGGTTCCATTCGCAGCGCCGTTAATCTCTGCATACGAGGTTGCACCCGGCTACTATTTCAGTCATATCGTTACAGGCAAATCACAAGGGCTGAACAATCCTCGTGTGGTGATCAACAGCCGAACGTCACACTCAGGCTGTACAGCCGCGAAAATCTGGTTAGAGGCTCAAGGTATTACGAATTACAAAATGTATGAAAGTGGATCTCACCACAACAGTGTGCGAGAACTCCAGGCTGGTCGTGCCGACATTGCAGCCATTGATGCCTTAAGCTGGCGTTTTCTTGATACACATGATCTCAAGATACTGGATAACAGCAAACCCGCATTAGCACCACCTTTTATAGCAGGGGATGAATCGACCATTGCTACAGAGTTGATGAGTCCGATGCTTAACAGAGCTTTCAAGCGCCATGGAAAACCCCTGGGAATAACAGGGCTGGTGCCGGTAACTAAAGCTGACTATCAGAAATAGGAACTATGTGTCTCATGGTGCACTGCGCTGAGAGGACGGATTCTGATCGCCAACAACTTCCGCCGGGCACTGCAGAAACTATTTGCGTACTCTGCACGGCGGGAAATCAGGATAGAGAACCATATTCTCATTCCAATCACATGCTGTGAGCCATCCTTATAAGGTACACATCAATAAACCTATGGCCAATTAACCTATGGCCAACCAATGCATGGCAGATTAATGCCTGTATTTTTTAGATCCCTGGTGAAGTGGTTTCATCCCCCTCCACCAACGATGTTTCCTGCCCTTTATCCGCATGACTTCTTTGAGCAGCTAAGTGACTTTGTCACCATTGGGAACAATTCGACTGTGTAACACTAACTGGTCTTCCGTCAGTATTATTCAAATAAGAGCTATGAACATGAGAAACGTAGGATCACTGGACAAGACAATTCGTTATGTCGCTGGCATTGCGCTTTTAGCACTCTCATACTTTGCCTTGGGTGGTATTGACACAACTATTGGCATTGCCGTAGCTGCAGTGGGTGTAATTCTTTTTGTCACCGGATTGATCAACTTTTGCCCGTTGTTCAAAAATTTTGGAATTAGTTCGTACCGCAGTACCCGGTAGCAGCAAGAGCAGATACGCTCCGGATTTCCCAACTGGCAAGTAGTCCGGGAACCTTCCTCCGTCATTGGTACAGTTTTTGAAACAGTCTCCTGTTTCATTGATGGTGCACCCGAGAAAGCTAATTCCAAAATCCGGAGCTACCTAATAGTAATCAGAACCTGCATTCCGGGTGAATCTGAATGCAGCGTGAACAAACGGGGCTAATAGTTGAGTCATCAGCTGTGCGCCTGTCTTGTGTAACTAAGTCACTTAAGACTGAGTGACTAACGAACCAATTCACAGGTAGCAGGAAATACTCAATGAATAATTGAAACACACGGAACTTATTCGTTGATACGACGCCTATACCTATAAGGTTACCAGCAATATCATCAAAAGTTCGATACGTGACCAGTGGTAACGATCCGATCAACCTCAACTAAAGCAGAGCGAACATTCGGGGCAACAGACATAAGGAAAAAGACTATGATACATAACGTCGGTACGGTCGATAAGATTATCCGGTTAACCTCAGGCGCGATATTGATCGCCCCACTATTTATAACTCCCGTTGATCTGTTTCCGACAAGTGCAATCACTATTGCATCAGCCATGGTCGGGACTTTAATTATGTCTACGGCTCTAATCAGTTTTTGTCCGCTTTATCGCATGGTTGGTGTGCGAACCACGAAAGGTGTGGAGAAATAATCCAATAGGATATTTCTACTACGCCTACATTTGCAAGCTACTTTATTTGTGTAGTGGCCGCAACTTTGCGAGGATACTTGAACATCCACAACGCACTACAAGCTACGCACACCCGGCAACGAATTCGATCAGGGCAACACCAATCCCATACAGCGGGAATAGCTCCGGGTCTGTTGCAATGCAATCTCGTCATACTTCCCCGGCAGTACGCCGTAGAATTTCTCAGGTTCTGCCACCTTCGGTAAATCCGGAACACGACAATATTCTTGGCAAGTTCAAAAGGGGGTAATTCAAGTCGCTTACCGAGCCGGGCCGGGCCGGACGACATCAATATGACCCTGCAAAATCAGGTTGTGCCCGGTTTCACTTAGGTCGCAAGACTTTCCAGGTAAGTTTGGGAGTGTTTTCGAAAACCTGGTGGCGGATCATTTAGCGTATCAGTTTGCAGAACGTTGCGGTGGTCTGGTGGTGACGCACAGGGGTATAAAAAGTATTAGGTGATACCTATCTAAAGTAGCTGCCTGTGTAGTCGTTCTGTCTAGCCGCTCTGTTTCATTTTGCTATCACATAAATTCTGAATCAATAGTCTCGCCGAGACTGCTGTCACTGCCTCCCTTGTAGTGACGCGCCGGGTGATGGATCAATTTTGTAAATTATTTCGTTTCCACTACAGAATTTTCGCTATTTTCGTACACAGTGCCCTGTCGATGCGGCAGTATATAAGCATGTTTATGCAAACCTGATAGAGCGTTGAAGAAGGGGCAAATTATATGAGCACTGAAATCGAGAACAAAGCAAGAAAAAGCCTGCAGGCCATGTCGACAAGCTCAACGATCCAGAAGCATCTGAGTGTGAACCGGACGCGAACGCTATTGGCGATTGACAGGGCAATTAGTGGTCTTATAGAAGAATTTCGAAAAGTATCAAACAATAACAACAGCAATCAGCGTCTTTACGACGCAATTACCAGGGCGGATGCTGGCTTTTCAAAACGCTTACTAAACGATGCTGATCGCGTCGCCGCGCTCGAAGACGCGAAACAACAACTTGAATCCATTGTGGGCACCGAAGCCCAAAGCCGCTTAGTTGCTCAATTACGTACCGATGCCAATCTGTCTGAGTCCCAGGGAAGCGATACACTGGGGTTTGTGTCGTCAGGTATTATCGATGCGATCAAATCAGAATTGCCCGTCGGTGCTGCTACTGTCGGTAGCGCTGCTACTGTCAGTGGCAATGCATCCGCAATCACAGCACTTCTCAACAAAACAACGCCTGGCCCGCAACATTCTACACCCACCAGTCATTCTGAAGCCTTACACGGAACAGCTCACGGAACAGTTCATTCAGCTGGAAGTCGTGCAGTCGCAGACTCCGGCAATTCAGAGTTGATGCGTTACGCCGTTCCTCTGTTGCTGCTCGCAGCCCTGTTACTCGGCACCATGAAGTTCTGTAGCGAGCAAGGTAAAAGCCGCGTTATTGCGGAGGAGCGCAATGTTCTTCAGCAGGAACTTGCCAGCGTACAGGAGCAGGCAGACAAAGACACAGCAAAGATGGCGTCGCTTGAGTCTGAATACAGCGCAACTCTGGCAGCAGCTCAGGCAGAAAAAGAACAACTTCAGAGTGATCTTCAATTCGTCACAACTGAGTTGGCAGAACTCAGGGACGTACCACAAAAACCGCCTTTCTCCTAAAAACAATTCCCGGCCCAACAAACTAAGCAAGAAGTCGTAAGCCGTCTTGCTCCTGAAAAAAAAAAAACCACACGGTAGTAAGTTCGCGGTCATCGCGGAACGTCCTGGTGCCGACAACAAGATGGGCAACTCGGAATGATCGGACGGTCAAACCGGCGAGGTACGAGTTGAACGCGGACGCGGATGG
>CAYLZS010000465.1:0-1824 GCA_964388065.1 uncultured Granulosicoccaceae bacterium | reverse complement strand
CAATTAAATACATATTAGTTGTCTCCTTTGAATCGCACGTCTCTACATAAGCAAGTTTTTACCACCTCTTCTCTAACCAACCTTCTCCTCAGGTAGAGATGGTTTCTTCATTGCACGTTTTTGTAGGAGGCAAAGACAGCTTGGAAAGTACGGCTGTTTTCAATCGTTCAATTGAAACACCGGACTTTTTTCACGAACCAGGATTTTGATTGTTTTCTTCTGCGACTTGAAAGGGTCTTTAGTAGAGCGCTTCCACGTGTTTCTTAACCCGATCCAGGCGAAGCTAGACATATTTGCAAGTTTGCAGATCTTTCGCCTCGACTTTTTGAGTGCGCGACACATACTATGGAAAAACGAGATCGTTGAGTTGATTATCCAGCTGCTTCTCTTATCATTTGTTTCCCCTGTGACTCGAGAAAACGCGGAACTTCCCCTAAGTGTCTGGACGCATTTTGAGACTGAATAAAACAATAGGTAGCTTGTCGTCCCAATTACCACTTCTTGCCATCAACGAACTCTTAAGAGAGCGGTGAGCTCTCTCGACCATCCCATTTGCTTTGGGATTGTAGGCGCATGTTCGTATCTGATTGATACCTAAAAGCTCATTAAGATTTTTTAAGAGTTCACTATGAAATTGAGTACCTCTATCGCTTATTAAATAAAGTGGTGGCCCAAAACGAGCCACCCAGTGATACATAAAAGTTTTGCAGACTATTTCTGCTGTTATTTCGCCCACGGGTACTGCCTCTAACCATCTGGTATGAGAATCCACCATTGTGATGAGGTAACGAAGATTACGAGTTGGTGAGGTTGTGGAGGGCTCCAATGGTCCCACAATGTCTATGTGCACCCGGGTAAACCGTTGACTCGGAAAAGGAAGTTCACCTAAAGGAAGTTTTGTATGGCGGCCTACCTTTGATGACTGACAAGCTTGGCATTCATGAGACCACTGCTTGATGTCATCCTTAAGTGACGGCCAAAAATAGCGAGAACCCACAATCCGACAGGTTGATTTCCACCCAGGGTGCGATAACTCGTGAAGGAGTTTGAAAATTGGGAACCTAAATTTTTCAGGAACAAATGGGCGAGGGTTTGGGCTACTAGTATCACAATATAAATTATAATCAGAAATTTTAAACGATGTTAGATTATCAAAGTTTTGATTACAATTAACTTGTTCCTTAGCTATGCTAATTAGATCAACTAAAGTATTATCACAAGCAGTATTTTGAAGAGAGTTAATTGCAGCTATTTCAGGCCTAGATAAAGCATCAGCAACAACGTTTTGTTTTCCAGCGATGAAAAGAACATCGGAAACATATTCAAGGATAAAAGAAATTTGACGCTGTTGTCGATCACTGTCCCTTTCCTTGGTGTTTTTGATGGCGCCAACGATTGGCTTATGGTCTGTAAACACTGTGACAGTTGATCCATGCAAGAAATGTTTCCACTTTTTGGTTGCGGCAAAAATTGCTAAAAGCTCCCGGTCAAATGTGCTATATCTGGACTCCACATCCGTCAAGGTTCTCGAGAAGAAGGAAAGCGGTTCATTTTCTCCATTGTTAAGCTGGTGTAAACAAGCTCCAATTGCATGTCCACTTGCATACGTGGTGATGGTGAGTGGCGCACCAGGAATCGGAAAAGCCAATTGAACAGCATTATTTACTGCTTCTTTGAGTTTTTTAAATGCCTGGGAATGATAATCGGTCCATGCAAAAACTTTGCACTTTACTATATTCCGCAACGGTTTAACTTAATCTGAAAAGTTTGTGATAGAATCTGAACATACCAAGATATCTTTGAAGTGCCTTTTTGTGTGATGGT
>CAYLZS010000464.1:0-11335 GCA_964388065.1 uncultured Granulosicoccaceae bacterium | reverse complement strand
GCAAACCAGATTGATAGCATCCAGATCCCCATACCTGCCATAATTAGATTCTCGCTGAGAGAGATGAACCCCAGCGGGACATTTGATTCCCCGCCGACGCACGCGCAGGTCAGTTCTCTCTTATCAATGTAGACGGCCTTAATAACACTAACTGCGCCGACGGTACCTATGAATATACCGACAGGGGCTACAAGCCAGATAAGCACGCTGCCCGTCCCGATCAAAGCCATCATCCCGAAACCAGCGTAGAGTTCGGCAAAGGGATAAGCATAGCCGTACGGCACGTATCTCTGCGCCAGAAGATCATAACCCAGAAAGCCGTTCACAAAACCCTCTACATTCTGAAGCTTCTGGATGGCCAGTACCACCATTGACGTTGCAAAAAACCACATGAGGAAAGTTTGCAACTGCAACTCGTCATAGAGGTTTAGCACGATTGCTAACGCCATTAAAGCCGTTGAGGTAAAAATTGCGACAATCGGCGTGTAGGTTGTATCATCCTTTCCCAGTACCCGATAACCGAAATGTTTCTTGACTTCGGTATAGCCGCCAACGTGCTCGCCACCAATGAAGGTCTGGGGCGTGGTATTTACGTTATGAGCTTTCTTAAAAGCGTCGATCTCCTCACGCGTCTCTAATAGGTTGTCATTCACTTCATAACCCTTAAGCTTCAACATCGACAGCGACTTGAGGCCGAACGGGCACAGATGGCCTGGCATCGCCATACGGTAGAGGGATGCCTTTTTGCCAACTCCCTTACTTTTCAACCGTGCAGAATCTGGCCCGTCAATCATATTTGCTGCTGTCATAACGTTGTCTCCTTTAATTTTTATTACCATATTTGGGAATACGCATACCCACAGTGGTCTTGTTGTTTGTGCAAAAGGCAAAAGGTACACCGCCGTGCATTCTTGCTATACCGGCGACTATGGAAAGGCCCAGTCCATGGTTCTTTTCGGCTCGCGAACGTGATTCATCAACGCGATAAAATCGATCAAAGATCTGATCCATTTTGTCAGCCGGTATAACAGCACCTGTGTTAGCAACAGCAATTGATACTTGTTTATCACTGCCATAACCTAGAACAATCTCGATGGTACTTTCCGGTTCCGAGTAGTGAACTGCATTGCTCAATAAATTTGATAGCGCCCGCTTAATCAATTGCACATCAAATTCACCGCTGACATCTCCTTTTATGCTTGTTGCCAGGCCAGCATCTGAAATCACCGCTTCATAATACTCGGTCACGTCAATGGCAACTGCAGCAAGACTTTCTACTACTTCGCAACGCGCACGACTGCCGCTTTCTGCCTGTGACAAGAAGAGCATGTCCCGCACAATCTCCGACATGCCGTGGAGCTCCTCAAGGTTGGAGCCTAACAAATCGTAGAGGACTTCCGTGCTCTGTGGCTTACGCAGTGCAAGCTCTGTGCTGGTGATTAAAGTGGTGAGTGGTGTATTAAGCTCATGAGCTACATCGGCATTGAAATTTTCGAGCCGATTATAGGAAGCCGCCAAGCGTTTTATCAGTTGATTAAACTGGTTAACCAAAGGCTGTAGCTCGTCAGGTTGCCTTGATCCATCAAGCTGTGACGACAGCGAGGTAGCATTTAATGATGCTGTTTGTATTGCTAAATCATCAACTGGTTTGAAGGCTCTTTTTACCAATGCATTTGCGATCAAGGAGACCACCAGTGCACCAAAAGCCGATACAGTTGCGAGTGTAATCGCCAGTTGCCTCAGAAGATCGGTGTCGAGGTGGTTGTCATAGGTTATTGTAGCGGTTGCTTGTTCTGTGTAGCCCGGAAGCCGGATTGCAAATGTGGTCGAGTTTGAGTAACTGGCATCAGCTCGACTGTGATCGCTTTGAAATAAATTGTTTTTTGCAGCATCGCGTATTTCAAGCGATAGCTCATGATGACCAGCCATAAAATCTTCAAGATTATGGTAAAGCTGCCCAAAGTCACCCGACTCTTGCGCTTCCTCGGCGAGATGCATTACCAGAGCTTGTTTCTGATTAAGGTTGGTATTCCGGCGTGAGTTAAGATGGCTACTACAAACAAAATAGACAATTAAAGATATCAATATCAGCCCTAAGAGGGTCTGTATTGCCAGCCAAAGAGATAGCCGCTTACTTAACGAATTCTGCATGCGTTTCTTTTTTACTCGACTTTGTCTTCAATGAAATACCCCATTCCTCGTTTCGTGTGTAACAGTGGTTTTTCAAACGGTACATCAAGCTTGGTTCGCAAACGCCTGATGGCCACTTCAACGACGTTGGTACCACTGTCGAAATTCATATCCCAGATAAGTTCCGCTATTTTTGTTCGTGAAATTACTTCACCTTTTCTTTGCAGGAGAAGCGTTAACAGGTTAAATTCTTTGACCGTCAACACCAGATTTTCGCCAGCTCTTGTGGCTTTGCGGGTGATTAGATTAACTTCAAGATCAGACAGTGTCAGTGTTGTCACCTCTGGTTTTGGCGCATCTCCTCCGCTTTTACGCCGAATAAGCACCTGAATTCTGGCGACCAGCTCAGAGAACGCAAAGGGCTTGGTGAGATAATCGTCTGCACCGCCCCTCAGACCATCAACGCGATCATCTACACCGGAGACTGCAGTTAACATAATGACGGGCGTCGATTTTTTGCTACGCAGCGCGGTCAGCAGTGCCAGCCCGTCAAGCCCCGGCAACATTCGATCAAGCACAATTGCGTCGTATTCGCCCTCTATTGCCTGATGAAGCCCATCAAGCCCGTCGTTGGCAATGTCCACAGAAAACCCCTCCTCTGTTAGCCCTCTATGAAGATATTGCGCTAATTTGGCTTCGTCCTCGACGATTAACAGTTTCATAACTGCAGGGTCTCAAATATCAGGCCACACCAGATTATAAAAATGTAATCGGGGTGTTGGCTGATTGTCATCGGCATAGCTTAACTTTACTCGCCAGGTTGCAGATACTTAAATCATCAAGGTTGAGCCCACCTTGACGGCGAGTTGCCTGGAAGGTACCACAACATCATGCTGCGGAGCACACTTGCTCTTCGGTTCTACTAGAGGTTTTTTGTCGCGATTATGAATAGACAATTACAGGTTAGAGGTGCAGCGGTTCTGCTCCTTTTTTGCGGCGCGCTCGGTAGTGTGCCAGTGGTTCACTCCCAATCGCTGGATGCTCACTTGTATACGGATCAGCAGCTTCTAGATGCTGGCTGGACAGATACACAGATAGCTGCAATGAGAGCGGTGGCACCAGAGGTTGAGCCTGAGCCGCCCAGGGAGTTGGCAAAAGAAGCTGAGATGAAAGAAGAGAGCGGCATGCAGGAAACTGGTATAGCAAAAGAATTACAACCAACGGTTACCTACTCATCTGTTTTTGACAATTACACCTCCTTTGAAGATACACCGCAGATCAGCTGGCGCGAAGCAAACGACCTAGTTGGCAAGATCGGCGGTTGGCGCGCTTATGCAAGACAGGTTCAGGAAGAACAGAAAAGAGAGCGGATGGCGGAAGAGGCAGACGACCAATGAAGATTCGATTACTTGTGATCGCCATGTCGTTGTCGGTCATCACCGGCTGCGTCCGCTTTGATCTGGATAAGTCTCTCGCTCAATCTAATGAAGATGCCGGGGATTTCACCTCTGGCAACCTAAAGCTGCTACTTAATGAAGAACAACGTACAGAGGCGCAAGCTAGAGCTGCAGAGTTACTAAACACAGAACTTGACCAGTCCGCGGCGATTGAATTGGCCATGGTGAACAGTCCAGCAGTGCAAGCGATGTTGGCTGAGCACTGGGCACAGTCATCGGCAATTGCTGTCTCCGGCAGTATCCCCAATCCGGTCTTCCAATTCAGTCGTCTCTCATCTGATAGCGAACTCGAAATTGAACGGCTGTTAGCAATCGGGCTGCTTGACCTGATACGTCTGCCTATGTTGAGCAAGAACGCAAACCTCCAGTTGCAGGGCAGTCAATTGTCCTTAACAGCAGATACAGTTGAACTTGTTACTATGGTAAGACAAGCCTGGGTCAATGCGGTGGCTACACAGGAACTCAGCCGATATGCCGAGCAGGTATTCAGCAGTGCAGAAGCGAGTGCCACGCTTGCTGCCGGTATGCAGGCTATTGGCAATTTCAACGCCTTGTCCAGAGCACGACAGCAATCGTTCTACGCAGACGCGGCAACTAACCTGACCCTCGTAAGACACAATGCACTGGCCGCTCGCGAAGCGTTGATACGATTGCTCGGCCTGAATCAACAGCAGGCAAATTTACTCAAGCTGCCGAACCGTCTGCCTGACCTGCCGGACAGTCCTGTTTCTCCAGAGGATGTGGCATCTGTATCAACAGACACCCGACTCGATGTAAATCTGGCTATAGGACAAGTGCAAATGGCTACCCGACAACAAGGAATTAAGTTACTCAGCGAAGTCACAGATGTAGAAATCGCCGGCATTAGGAATACCGTGTGGGGCGAGGATGAAAGGGAAACAATTACGGGCTATGAGCTGGAAATTGAGTTACCTATCTTTACCAGTATCAGGCAAGTGCGTAATCAATTGAACGCCAGTTCACTGGCGGCCACCAGCAATCTTGAAAATATCACTCGATCAGCTGTCTCACATATGCGTGAGTCCTATTCCGCTTACCGGTCAAGCTACGATGTAGCGACGCACTACCGTGATGAGGTGGTGCCGCTTCAGCAGCTGGTTTCTGAAGAAAACGTACTCAACTACAACGGCATGATAATCGGCGTCTTCGAATTGCTTGCAGACTCTCGCGCTCAAATTGAAACTGTGCAGTCATCTATCGAAGCGGCAGCTCAATTCTGGATGGCAGATGCAGCACTACGAGCGACTATGGTAGGCAAACCCACGACAACCATGATGGCCATGTCTGGTGGTGGAGATTCGGGCGGAGGGCAAGACCATTGATAACAACTAGTTCATTGTTAACTCACGGCTCACGTTTAGCTGAACCAGGCAAATTTCCAGTAGCCAACACTTTAGCAATTGCCTCAATCAATATGCGGAAATCACTATGACATCAAGACGACAGTTCCTCGCTAAAGCAGGCATCACAGGGGCTGCAGTTGCTGCAACCACGGTTCCTAGAAGCACACTGGCCAGCTTGCCAGAAATTGTGCACCAGGATTCGGTTGACACTATGCCGCCTTTGGTCCCATCTACCGGTCGGCCATATAACCCGGTTGTCACACCAAACGGCTGGACACTGCCGTGGCGAATGAATAATGGCGTAAAGGAATTTCATCTGGTTGCAGAACCTGTGTTACGCGAGATGGCAGAAGACTTTACCGCACATCTATGGGGTTATAACGGTCAGTCACCAGGCCCCACCATTGAGGTGGTTGAAGGCGACAAGGTTAGAATTTTTGTTACCAATCGTCTACCGGAGCACACCAGTGTGCATTGGCATGGACAACGTCTGCCGAACGGCATGGATGGTGTGACCGGATTAAATCAGCCGGGTATTCCTTCAGGTAAAACATTTGTTTATGAGTTTACAGCCCGCAGACACGGCACATTCATGTATCACCCGCACGGTGATGAAATGACACAGATGGCGATGGGCATGATGGGGTCATGGGTTACTCATCCGAAGAACTATATTGAAAGTGAAGCAGTAGATCGCGACTTTTGTATCTTGCTATCCGGCTATGACATAGAACCGGGTAGTGCCACACCAAAAGTCATGACTATGCTCGACTTTAATCTATGGGCATGGAATAGCCGTATCTTCCCAGGTATCGATTCATTGAACGTACGTAAGAACGATACCGTCAGAGTGCGAATTGGCAACCTCACCATGACCAACCACCCGATTCATTTGCATGGCCATGAATTTGTCGTCAGTGGCACTGATGGCGGACCAACAACTCCCGGTTCCAGATGGCCTGAAGTGACCACCGATGTTGCCGTAGGGCAGATGCGACAGATAGACTTTTTAGCCGATGAGGAAGGCGACTGGGCTTTCCATTGTCATAAAAGCCATCACACGATGAATGCAATGGGGCACGACGTCCCTACCCTGATTGGTATTGATCACACCCAGGTAGCCAAACAAATTACTGATCTAATCCCTGACTACATGGTGATGAGTGAACGAGGTATGGCCGATATGGCAGAAATGGAAATGCCACTGCCTGATAACACCGTACCAATGATGACAGGCGAAGGACCATTTGGCTCCGTCGAAATGGGCGGCATGTTTTCCATGGTGAAAGTACGTAAAGATCAAGCACCCGGTGACTATTCGGATCCTGGCTGGTACGAACACCCTGAAGGTACTGTGGCGTTTGAGTATAAAGGCGAGGAAGTGCCTGCTGTAAGTAGATCGGCAGGCACACCTGGGCAATCTATGCCAAGGGCAAACAGCTCAGGCCCGATGGAAGTTACTATCACCGGTATCGAAAAGAAAGCTAACATCAAGACAACGAATCGCATGCGAGTGAGTAGCCAATGGAGTAACTTGCGTAAAGAGCCAAATATTGATTCACCAATTCTGTCTTCCCTGCCTGTCGGTGAGACTGTGGCAGTTTTAAATGAAACAGGAGAATGGTTACAAATTAAATCCTCACAGGGCATCGGGTACATGAATCGTTCTGTGCTGGAGTCTTTGTAACAGCGTTTTTTTTGACGGCACGTGGCTGAAGTACAGGCCGAATCCGTCACACCACAGATCTATATACATACAAAGAGGGTAATCTCAATGAAACTCATTAAAAATTTAGTGATAGCACTAACCATTACGACTGCAGCAATGGTTTCTACAATGACCACCGCGATAGCAGACGGTGATCTGCCAATGGTTGCGGGCGAAATCAAAAAAGTAAAGCCTGGAAAAATCACGATCAAACACGAGGAAATTCCAAACCTCGACATGCCAGGTATGACAATGGTATTTCGGATAGACGACGATGCGATGGTTGCAGAGTTGGAAAAAGGAGATATGGTTAATTTCACAGTGACAGAACGCGACGGCAAAATGTACATCGTCGCCATAGAGCCGAAGAAAGAATAATAGTAACCGGACCATTGGTCCTTTTAAATGCGTTGAGTGGACGCGTCCGAAGATAACGAATAAAGGTGATATATGAAATTAGGTAACAAGACCATTTTAGCCCTGGTGGTAGCAACCACCTTCACAACTTCTGCGTTGTACGCACACGGCAAGAAAGAGCACAAAGAAGAGGTAGTTGAGTACGATGCTACATCAGAGGTATTCGGTGAATACGTACCCGGTATGAAACCTGATCATACGATAGAAATATCTATGGCAGACACCATGCGATTTAGCCCAGAGTCACTGGAAATAACACAAGGTGACGTTGTACGATTTGTTGTGACCAATGCGGGTGCATTGCAACACGAGTTTGTACTTGGCACCAATGAGTCACTGGTAGAGCATTCTGCATTGATGATGAAATTCCCTAACATGGAACATGAAGAACCGTACATGGCGCATGTTGATCCCGGCGAGAATATGGACATCATCTGGAAATTTTCACAGGCTGGAAGTTTTGAATTTGGCTGTCTCCTGCCCGGGCACTTCGATGCGGGAATGAAGGGCTCGATCTCTGTATCGTCCTCTTAGTTCTAATTAAAAGTAATCTGGTGGTACAAAATAATGAACTCATACAAATCTAGTAATCTGCGAAAAATTTACTTTGCATCTACCCTGATCATAGCATCAACACTTCTGGCTGCTTGTGGTGGGCATGGGCACGATGATCACGATCATAACGCTACGTTGAAAGAAGAAAAAGCTGCCTATCATAGTACTGGCGCGGAAGGAGAGTCGAGCCACGGCGATGCAGGTCATCATGGCGATGATGAATACCCTACGGGAGAGCCTGGCGTAGCCGCCGAGGTCACACGTACTATCGACATAGCAATGAATGATAAAATGCGTTTCGTACCAGACAACATTAGTGTCAGGGCCGGTGAGACTATCAAGTTCAATCTCACTAATGCCGGAGCGATTCCACATGAGATGGTGATAGGTGATGCAAAGTACTTGGTGGAACACAGCGAGATGATGAAGAAGTTCCCAGGTATGGAGCATGAGGAACCCAATATGCTGACGCTGGAGGCCGCAAAAAGTGGTGAGCTGATTTGGAAATTTACCAAAACTGGTGATATTGCTTTTGCTTGTCTTCAACCAGGACACTACGATGCCGGAATGACAGGTATAGTAACTGTAGCAGACAAATAATAATTGCAACTCGACGCAATTCAACGTACACGGATGTGATCTGCCAATTGTTCAAAGAGTATGAACAGACTAATAAATCTAACAGAGACAACTCGAATGAGAAAATATATTCTTGTTCCATTATGCATCGCTATCGCAATGATAGCGTTAACGGGTTGTCAGGATGAAAATATTACTCCTGCAGCCAATATTGCAGAGTCAGGTTATGCTTTAACTAATAAACCTGAAATCACAGTATACAAGAGCGCTACCTGTGACTGCTGTAAAGAGTGGGTAACGTACCTTGAGGAGGAAGGGTTCTTAGTCACCGCAATAGATCATGACGATGTAGAGTCGATTAAAGTGAAATTCGGGCTACCAGACCCGAAATTAAAGTCATGCCACACAGCGATAGTTGACGGCTATATCGTCGAGGGTCATGTACCAGCCAATGATATCGTAAGACTATTGCAAGAGAGGCCAGCAGATATCAAAGGCCTGAGCGCTCCAGGCATGCCGACAATGTCCCCCGGTATGGCGAGTCGTATTCCAAAGGACTATGCAGTTTTTTCGTTCACTGAATCCGGAGACACGACAGTGTATTCGCAGTACTAAAACTGCTGAATTATTTTCGACGCATCACAAATATCAATTTCATTAGCTTGCTTTAACCAGAACGCCCCAATAAATAAAGCGTTTGCTTGTAAATATATGACCAAACAACAAGACCTCCGAAAAATAATCATCGGCTAGCTCGATGACAATTACCATTTTGGTGGTGCGGAAGCCCTCATTGTGGCGGATGATCGATCTTTGCTCAAGACTGGGATACTCGATAGTCTGGGTTTTGTATCGCTAGTTCTTTTTCTAGAAAATGAGTGTAACGTCGAAATAGATCGCTCCAGCCTAAACGCTGAAAACTTCGACAGTCTAGCCAAAATCGTGAGATATATATATATCCGTAGCTTAAATTCAATGTCTAGATAATATAGTTATCCAGCGCTTAACGATGGCGCATTTCAATGCAGAGTTTTGCGATTATTGTACAATTTAGGTGTGTGTAAGTATGAGCATAGAGCATTTTTTAGACGGGCTCTATCATAGGTATTGTCTTCAGCAAAGCCTTTAGGACTGTACTTTCGAACCCGTTCATAGCTCTACCCTGACCGGAACCTAAATTGTGCAGTCCCAATCGTTAAAGGCATGCGAACTTAAGGAAAAACCAAACTTTGACACTACTTCCTTGCATTTCAATAGATTAAGTGTCATGAGTGTCCATTTACGTCCCTATATATCTACCGACCCACTTGTGCGGACCGTGCTTTGCTCGTGGCCGAATTCCACCCGATTGCAGGAAACAATCCCAGCAGAAATTGTAACCGACCTTATTTCGAAGTTACTAACATTACCCCGCAACTGAATATGCTTTGTAGAAAGGTTGCGCAATGGGCGAATAGCGAGACAAGCGTTATCATTAAGAAAGAGCCACTCAGCCACCTGTGGAAGCTGTGTTACAGCAAGACCTTTTCAACGCCACCGTGTTGTGCCCGCTCTATGAAGCCATCAATCCAGTCTTCACCAAGCACCTGTTTGGCTACTTCAACCACTATGTAATCGGTTTCGACACCGGTTTCATCTTCATAACGAGACAAGCCCTGCACACAGGCGGGACATGATGTGAGCATTTTTACGTTCCCGTTTGTTGCTGTGGCAGAACCGGTTAGTTCGGTAACCCCTTTATGTAATTCTTCTGCCTTGCGAAAACGTACCTGATTAGCTACATCCGGGCGCGATACCGCAAAAGTACCAGCCTCACCACAACAGCGATCAGACAAAGTGACATTATCACCAACCAGCGGACGACTTACCTGTAAAGGGTTGTGGGTTTTCATAGGACTATGGCAGGGATCGTGATAAAGATACTGAACACCGCTAACGCCCTCGGTGCTGTAACCTTTTTCCATCAGTAGCTCATGTACATCAACCAGCCGACACTGCGGGAATATTTGTTCGAACTCATACTTTAACAACTGATCCATACAGGTTCCGCAGGATACTACTACTGTTTTAATATCAAGGTAGTTAAGCGTGCTAGCAACACGGTGGAACAATACCCGCTTATCAGTGGTAATCTCCTGCCCTTTTTCATGATCACCCGATGAAGTTTGCGGATAACCACAACACAGATACCCCGGTGGCAAAACAGTTTGCACACTGGCATCGTAGAGCACAGCGAGGGTTCCTGGACCTACGTTGCTAAACAGTCGTTCTGACCCGCAGCCGGGAAAATAAAATACAGATTCACTGTTCTCGTCAACCACAGCAGGGTTTCGAAGAATCGGTACATAAGACGCATCTTCCACTCCGAGTATGGCCCGCATCGGTTTAGTAGGCAGGTATTTTTTAGAAGGCAGCTTACGATTTACAAAATGTACTACCTGCTCCACTGTACCTACATTACCTGCGTTAGTGGGTGGTGGCTCTTCACGTTGTTTGAACAGACGAGGAATTTTAGTTAGTGCCGAATTGGCTGTGCGCTGGGCACTAAAACCCCAGTCGATCATGACTTTGCGGGCAACATTTATCGTTGTAGGGTCCCGCATGTTTAGAAAGGCCATAGACGCGGTAGTGCCAATTTTTCGCTTGCGTTTGCCCTGCTCTGTGAGTATCCGACGCATATGAATACTGACATCGCCAAAATCTATATCAACCGGACAAGGTGCCAGGCATCGATGACAGACCGTGCAGTGATCAGCCACATCATTCATCTCTTCGAAGTGTCTGATTGAAATGCCGCGTCGGGTTTGCTCTTCATACAAGAACGCCTCAATAATCAAACCACTGGCGAGTATCTTGTTGCGCGGTGAGTACAATAAATTAGCGCGCGGCACATGGGTGCTGCATACCGGTTTGCACTTGCCACAGCGCAGACAGTCTTTGATGCTGTCATTCAGTGAACCGAGGTCACTTTGCTCCAGTATGATTGATTCTTGTTTAAGCAATCGGAACGATGGTGTATACGCCTGCTGTAAACCGGAACCCGGCATCAGCTTGCCACGATTAAAATGGCCGTTCGGGTCTGTTTTATTTTTATATTCGGCAAAACTTGTTACAGCAGCCTCATC
>CAYLZS010000463.1:0-7261 GCA_964388065.1 uncultured Granulosicoccaceae bacterium | reverse complement strand
TATTTTTTTCCATTTGTCCGGTCTACAAGTTTGGTTGCCTGCATTGTAGGTAGGCGTTGCTGTCTATTCAAGCTCTGCAGTTAACTAAGACTTGCAGGCCACAGGGCCAACGCTTTTCCAGCCTCATGATTCTGCATGCTTAATTCGCAGAAACACCTTTACCAGCAACAATGCAAAAGCTGCGATAAAAAGAAATATCAATGGCTTGAATGACGCCACGCCACCGGCGGCAGTCTTAAGATCTGTTAACACCTTTAGTGATCCACCAATACTTGCAAAAAATAGCGGCCTTATCCAGCAGACGACAATTGTTGCCAATATAAACGTATGTAGTCCAATAGACAGACCCGCTGCCAGCAGACAGGCTGCAGCACTCGGTATCACAGGTGTCAGCCTGAGCACGACCGTTGCGAGAAATCCTTCCTGCTGAACGATGCCCTCCCAGTCAGACGGGAATTTAAATTTTTTGGTTAATGAGCTAAAGCGCTGTGGAAACTTTTCGCTGACAACTTTACCAATACTGTATACCGGCCAGCTGCAGATGACCTGGGCTACAGAAAATATACCGGCAGCAAGCAGTGGGGTAAATATAAATCCTGCCGCTATCAAAATTAGCGAACCACTGGGTACGATCAGGAGCTCGCTAAGCAAACAGACCAGTGCGTAAGCGATAAGCCATGGCAGATTGCTATTGGCATCTCGCACACGCTCATTAACACTTAGCAGCAGGCTTTGCACAACTGCAAGACCATCAAACAACAGCAACCAGACACTGCCAGCAACTGACGCAACTATAAATAGCGCAATAAGTACCCAAATGTACTTTCGTTTATTAAAGCGCGTGGGCTTAATTTCAGACAAATCGCTTGTAAATGCCGGTTGCGATGGCCATACCGACAAGAATGAGCGCTACACCCGCGTAGTCTTCAAAAGAGAGTCTTTCATTCAAAAAGACTACTCCCATAATAATAGCGCTCGGTGGAATTAAAAAAGTCACCAGAGACAGATTGCTGGAACCCGCTTTGGTGAGGATTTTAAAATAAAACAGATAGGCAAGCGCTGTACAGGCCACACCGAGTGCAACAACAGAAACAGTAGAAAGCAGGCTCGGCATACTTGACGGCAGTGGTTCAAACACCAGTGTAAACGGAAGCATAAGCACGGCTGATGCCGTTAACATACCAGTGGCCGATACCTGTGGATCAAAACGATTGAGCTGTTTGCCGAAGATACCGGCGAACGCATAAGAGATCGCAGCGCCCAATACGGCCAGCTGACCTATAAGTGAGTTTACTGAATTGCCTGATATTGCAGCCGGACCGGCAAGTACAAAAACACCTGCAAAGCCTATCAGGACTCCGGTAATTTTGGAGGCACTCAGCTTTTCATCGGTAAGTAACCAGTGAGCAAACAACACGGTAAACAGTGGCATGGTGGCATTCAGTACAGAAGCACGTCCCGCATCTATCGATTGCTGCCCCCAGACAATTAAGGAAAACGGGATAGCATTGTTCAGCGTACCCATCACTGCAAACTGGCCGATGCTTTTCAGATCCATCGGGAAATGCAGTTTCTGTATTCTAAGCACGCAGTGTAGAACGAGCGCACCGATAGCTACTCTTAACGTAACAATGGTAAGCGGCAGATAATCACGCAGTGCCAGCTCCACAAACAGAAACGAACCACCCCAAAGCAGTGACAGAGACAGCAACAGCAACCAGACGTGTCCGTCCATAGAATTGGTGGCAGGTTTCATATACGCCTAATCATTTAATTTGAGGACATTCGATTATGACAGAGCGGCTTAAGATCGCTTAAAAAGCCCAAGCATCCATCGCCCACCACTGCGGATACCTGCCACAGTGCCAACAACCGTTTTATTAATCATCGCGAACAATAAGCCTCTGGCTTGCGACCTGCTGTATTGAGCCTGCTGTATTTTGCTCAGTGACTGCAGAAAAGCATCTGCCTCTTTTTGATCGAGCTGATCATGGTCGATCATCCAGTGGGCTGCCAGGCGAATTGATTCACCGGTTCCACCAAGCACCAGTCGCAAGGTCAGTACAGGCACTACCAGCGCACCAATGCCCAGTACGATTATTTTGATTGTGCCGAGCGCAATCAATTTCAATACTGGCAGTACCGGAAGCGCCATTCGGGTCTCGGAGTGATAAGAACAGAAAAAAGGAAGGGGCGGACATACGTTTGTTTATCCACCCCTATGCTAGCAATACGTCAGTTGCAGTGGCAACCTGAGAGTTACTAAGAGAGTCCTAGGCCATGTTGGTGAAAACTTTCTTAAGCTCCGCCATAAGCGCTTTTTCACCATCGCTTACCTGTTCACCTCCAAAGCCCATAAATCCACCCTCGGATGCTGCTTCAGCGACTTTCTTTGCAACAGTGATACACCACTCCTGATATTCACCGGCTTCCTTATCACCACGCTTTTCTTTTACTAAAGCCACCGCCTTACCGGCATTGTCGAGCATGTAGGCATTGAATTCCTCCGGACTCTTTATGCCCTGCTCTTTAAACTGCGCCATGGCTTTATCTCGGTAGGCACCGGCTTGCGCTTTGGCGTCACTAAAATTTTCTGCCTTTACCAGTATGCCGTTAATAATTTCGTTATCGGGGTAGTCACTTTTACCGGCGACCAGCGACTTCATGCTTGCCATGGCTTCTTTGGCGGTACCGATTATGCCGCTTTTACCGGCACCTGCCATTGCCGCACCAACCATTGTTGGCACTGTTGCAATCAGAAACCAATCGTCTTCTGAAAACTGATCTTTTACTGCGTCACTCATACTGAAAATTCCTGTAATCACTATAGGAGGGATGGTTATAGATTGACCCGTAAATATGCGGATAAACAACGATTTACGCGACTTTTGAGTCAAATCTGTGGCGCATGATACGAATTACACGCTCTCGCATCCACTAAAACAGTTTCGCTGGTTGCCAACCCTCAGGACTGTCCTATAAGTACCTGTGGATACCCGGCAGATTGCATTCAGTAAGCAGGGTGCATTTGAGTCTGCCGTGAAGCGATAGATCAGGGTCAAAATGAGCAGCACACAAGAATACAACAGGCGCAGTTTTCCACGACAGAATCTCAAGTTCCCGGTGCATGTGGACTGCCAGGCAACCCGGCGAGAATTTGGTCAGATTCTCGATATATCTCTGGAAGGCATCCGCATGCTTTGCACAGCACCCGTCAAGCGGGGTGAAACCTATGAACTCTCATTCCGGATGCCAAAAGATGTCTGTGGTGACGAACTGGTTCTTTTCGATGTTAAATCTATCTGGACCTGCCCTTCGACACGCCCCGGCAGCTGCCTTTCAGGCTTTAAACTGGTGAGTTTCTGGCAGCATTCTCACAATCATCTGGCCCTTAGCAGTGCCATAAACGACTACGAAGATTTCCTCAGCAAGTTTTAGCTACCCACCTCCTGTGCAACTGATTTTCTTCTGGTTAAAATCGTAGCCGGAACGCTCGATCCCGCGCATTTCTGACCCAACGTACTGGCTGCGCTGGCACTTGACCAGAATTGCGCGGGCAGATCAGAATCGAGCGTAATTTACTCGCACACTGGATTAAAAATGGCCCAACTTCCTGAACAGGCCCGCGTTGTTATTATTGGAGGTGGGGCTGTTGGCGCATCGACACTGTTCCACCTGGCTAAAGCCGGCTGGACAGACTGCGTACTGCTTGAAAAAAACGAACTGACCTCGGGTTCCACCTGGCACGCAGCCGGTAACGTCCCGACTTTTTCTGCCTCCTGGTCTGTGATGAACATGCAGCGATACTCAACTGAGCTGTATCGCGGCCTTTCAGATGAAGTCGACTACCCGATGAACTATCACGTCACCGGTTCTGTTCGCCTTGCACACAGCAAAGAGCGCATGCAGGAGTTCGAAAGAGTCAATGGTATGGGGCGATACCAGGGCATGGACACCCACATGTGTACGATTGATGAATTAAAAAAATACTATCCGTTTCTTGAAACACATGATCTTAAAGGTGGTTTGTACGATCCAAATGACGGCGACATTGATCCGGCCCAGCTAACTCAGGCGCTGGCAAAAGGCGCCAGAGATCACGGAGCTACGATCATACGCTTTTGTCCGGTAACCGGTATCAGTCAATCGGGTGATGACTGGGTTGTGGAAACAGAGCAAGGCAATATCCGCTGTGAGAAAGTAATCAATGCAGCGGGCTATCGTGCACAGGAAGTCGGGCGCTGGTTTATACCGTACGGTGGTCGCGAAGTACCGATGATGACCATGAGCCACCAGTACCTGCTGACAGAAGAAATCCCTGAGCTTGAACAATGGAGTAAGTCGAACAACCTCAAGCTGCCACTGCTGAGAGATGTCGATTCTTCCTATTATCTCAGGCAGGAAAAATTCGGATTGAACCTCGGCCCTTATGAACTGAACTGTAAAGGTCACTGGATGACACCGGATGATCAGATGCCGGACGACTTTTCATTCCAGTTATACCCTGATGATCTCGAGCGTCTGGAGTGGCATATAGAAGATGCGATGGCACGGGTTCCGATACTCGGTGAAGTAGGCATTAATAAATGTATTAACGGCCCTATTCCATACACCCCTGACGGCAACCCGCTTATCGGCCCGATGCCGGGTGTTCGCAATGCCTATGAAGCGTGTGTGTTTACCTTTGGTATAGCGCAGTCAGGTGGTGCCGGTAAAGTGATGGCTGAATGGATAACCGAAGGCAGCACCGAGTGGGATATGTGGTCATGCGATCCGCGTCGCTTTACCGGTTACACCGATCAGGACTACTGCAATAAAAAAGGCATGGAAGTCTACGGCCACGAATACGCCATGCACTTTCCACGTCATGAATGGCCCGATGGTCGCGATAAAAAGCACTCCCCGCTGCACGATAAAATGAAAGCACTCGGCGCACAGTTCGGCCCCTACAATGGCTGGGAGCGTCCCAACTGGTTTGCACAGCAAGGTGACGATACCTCAGAAGAATCCACTCAAACCTGGAATCGTGAAGGCCCCTGGTACCCACGTATTCGAGCCGAATGTCATGCGGTTCGCGATGCGGTAGGTGTGCTCGATCTGCCTGGTTTCTCCAGATACAAATTGCAGGGCGCTGACGCACGCGACTGGTTGAACGGTTTAACAACCGGCAACATCCCGCGTACCGGCCGACTTGGCCTGAGCTACTTTAGTGACAATAAAGGCCGCATCGTGACTGAAATGTCAGTGATGGCAATTAAAGACGACATGTTCTTTCTCACCACTGCTGCATCTGCAGAGTGGCACGATCTTGAATGGTTGCAGAACCATCTGCCTAAAGACTCTGACATAACCATAGAAAATATCACCGATGAATTTCATTGCCTGATTGTCAGCGGTCCTAAATCGCGGGAGCTTTTTGCTTCATTGCAAACAGAAGCTGATCTCTCCCTGCCCTGGCTTAGCCATCAAAGCGTACAGATTGCCGACAAGTGGTGTCAGCTGGTGCGGGTATCGTTTGCCGGAGAACTCGGCTGGGAAGTACACACTAAAATTGATGACACAGTCGCGGTCTATGACGCCATCATGAGCGCCGGTGAATCACTTGGCGTCAAACCATTCGGTATGTACGCACTGGATTCATTGCGTCTTGAAAAAGGTTACCGTGCATGGAAAGGCGATCTCTCTACCGACTACACCGTGCTGCAGGGTGGCATGGATCGTTTTATCAACTGGGACAAAGACGATTTCATTGGCAAGGCAGCAATTCTTGCCGAGAAAAACAAAGGCGTCAGCAAACGCTTTGTCACACTGGTAGTCGATGCAAAAGACTGCGATGCACCTTACATGTCTACCCTGTGGCACAACGGCAAAGTGGTTGGTGAAACGACCTCCGGCGGCTGGGGGCATCGCATCGACAAGTCCATTGCCCTCGGCATGCTGCAGGCAGACTTAACTGCACCGGGTACTGAACTCGAAGTGGAAATTTTTGGTGAGAGGCGGCCCGCAGTGGTACAGGAGGATCAACCGCTCTGGGATCCGGCAAACGAACGCGTGAGAGCCAAAGCGTGAACAAAGCAACAGACGCTAAACCGGTACCAGATCGTGTCCGTGCCGTCGTTATAGGCGGAGGTATTGCGGGCTGTTCCGTTTTGTACCATCTGGCAAAACAAGGCTGGAAAGACATCGTTCTACTTGAGCGCAAGCAGTTAACCTGCGGCACCACGTGGCACGCTGCCGGACTGATTGCACAACTTCGTGCAACACAGAACATGACGCGACTGGCAAAATACAGTCAGGAGTTATACGGCGAACTGGAAAAAGAAACCGGGGTTGCAACCGGCTTTAAACGCTGCGGTTCAATAACTGTTGCATTAACAGGTGAGCGGCGTGAAGAGATCTATCGATCAGCATCCATGGCCCGCGCTTTTGACGTACAAATAGAAGAGATCTCTCCAACTGATGTCAAAGAACGCTACCCACACCTGAATATTGAAGATGTTACCGGTGCTGTCCACCTTGAAAAAGACGGACAGGGAGATCCTGCAAACATTGCATTAGCGCTTGCCAAAGGTGCCAGGCAGAATGGTGCAACGATTATAGAAGGCGTAAACGTTACTTCCATACAACAATCTGACGGATGCGTTACCGGTGTTACCTGGGCACGAGACGGGTCCGATGAAACCGGTTCAATTGAAGCAGACTTTGTAGTCAACTGCGGCGGCATGTGGGCTCACGAAGTGGGTCGTATGGCAGGGGTTAATGTGCCACTGCAGGCCTGCGAACACTTTTATATTGTTTCAGAAAGCATAGACGGTTTAACACAGCTGCCTGTGCTGCGCGTGCCGGATGAATGTGCCTACTATAAAGAAGATGCCGGAAAAATATTGCTCGGTGCTTTTGAGCTTGAGTCAAAGCCATGGGCGGTAAACGGCATTCCTGAAGACTTCTGTTTTGATCAGCTGCCTGAAGACTTTGATCACTTCGAACCGATTCTTGAAAAAGCGGTTAATCGCATGCCGTTACTCGGCGATGCCGGCATTCATACTTTTTTTAACGGCCCTGAAAGCTTCACACCGGACGATGCTTATCACCTGGGTGAAGCGCCTGAACTTAAAAACTTCTTTGTCTGTGCCGGCTTTAATTCCGTTGGCATACAATCCTCCGGCGGCGCCGGCATGGCACTGGCCTACTGGATGGAACACGGACACCCGCCGTTTGATTTAAGCGATGTCGACATCCGCCGCATGCAACCGTTCATGGG
>CAYLZS010000462.1:0-6063 GCA_964388065.1 uncultured Granulosicoccaceae bacterium | reverse complement strand
AAACTCCACAAGCCGCCAAATAAACCGGCTGCAACTCAACATTGACGTGCAGCAGGGTTATACTTGATGCATGACAGAAAAGACCCGCAACTGGTATCAGGATTCAACATTCGAGCCTCACAGTCACAATGACTGGCGCACAAGTGTTGACCAGCTTCTGCGTGGTGCAGACTTCGACAAAACACTGGTCAGCAAGACGCTCGATGGTATTGAGATCCAGCCACTCTACCAGCAGCTGGCAGATGCGCCGTTTTACGGCCGCGGCAGCCAACCGTGGTCGATACAGCAAACTTATTGCAACGGCAGCCTGGAGGACGCCAATCAAAAAATACTTTCTGATTTGTCCGACGGGCTGACATCAATCGAGCTGACACTGCCATCTGTTAACTCCACTAATGAATACAGCAACTCTCTACCCTGTTACACAGTCTCAGACCTTGAACATCTGCTGACAGGAGTTCATCCACAAATGATAGAACTCTCACTGACACCGGGTTCAGACAACAGGCTAACGGGTGCACTACTACTTGCATACTTCTATCAACAGAATATTGCACCCAAAGAGGTACGATGCGCCTTGAACATTGACCCACTGGGCACACAGGCAACCAACGGGCAATGCTCGAAGCAAGCAATTAGTGAACTCGCACAGTTTGCGTTTCATTGTGATAACCATTTTCCAAATGCAAGTAGCGTATGCGTCGATAGCAGTGTCTATCACAATGCAGGATGCAGTGAAGCTCAGGAACTCGCCTACTTACTGGCAACGACTGTCGAATACCTTCGCGCACTACAGTCACTCGATGCAGAATTGGCCTTTAAGCAAATACGCTACCGGATAGCACTGGACAGCGACTACTTTTTAAACGTTGCCAGGTTGCGCGCTGCAAGAGAACTGATCAGACAGATCCAGCACAACTGTGATACCGATGACTCCACTATTGTTATCGATGCCGTCAGCGGCACACGATCACTCAGCACACTTGATCCGTCTGTCAACATTCTGCGCACCACCACTCAGGCAACATCTGCCATGACAGGTGGAGCGAACGGATTTAACTGTGCACCATTCGATCAACTCACCGGCAGCACACAAAAAGCACAACGCCTGGCGCGTAACACACAGCACATACTAATAGAAGAGTCCGGCTTACTGAATATCGATGACCCGGCGCGTGGCTCCGGTTATGTAGAATCACTAACACAGGATCTATGTCAGTCGGCATGGCAGTTATTTCAGAACATCGAAGCATCCGGTGGTATGCATAAGTGCTTAGAGCAGGGACTCATTGCAGAGCAAATAGAGTTGTGCTGTCAGGACCGAATGGACGCGCTTAGTACAGGTAAAACTGCAATGATCGGTGTCACGGAATATCCGAACCAAAGCGAACCGCAGGAACAGACACAAAACACCGAGACAGATAATCGCTCCAATACAAGCAGTGACGACTCTACAGACACCCAATCGGTTAGTATTCCGGCGCTGGTCGGCGCATTGTCTGACGGCAAAAGCACTCTGGATTTCAAAACCTGTGGCAACAACAGCGTTACCTCAAAACCACTCGGACAGTTTCGCGATTCAACTGTGTACGAGCAACTCAGATACAGAAGTCAGGCTTATAAATTAACTCACGGCACGCCACCAACAGTCACTCTATTAACTATGGGAGAGGAACGAGACTATGCCGCAAGGAGCGCTTTTTGTAAAAACTTCTTTGCAGTTGCAGGCATTGATACAAAAACTATTGATGCAAAAACCGCCGAAAGCAACGGTGACTTGAAAGCCAACAATCTAACTGTACTCTGCTCCTCTGATAAACAGTACCTGCAGGAAGCCAGCGCCATTTGTGCAAAAACCAAATCAGAAAATTTGTGGATAGCAGGAAATAACAAAGAAGTGCTAACAACACTGGAGGGTCTTAACGTCAGAGAGAGTATTCATTTGCGGTGCGACAAACTCACCTTGCTCGATAAATCGTTGAACATACTGGGAGTGTCACAATGATCAATATCCCTGATTTCAGCAAAGTAAAGCTCAGCAGTATTGCAGGCATGGCAGAACCCGTCACAGCAAACACTCACAGCACACCAGAGCAAATAGATACACGCTCCCACTATACATTCGCCGACAGCCGACAAGCACAGTTTACTAATACCTTTCCAGGACACGCACCTTACCTGCGCGGCCCGTATCCGACCATGTATACCAATCGGCCATGGACAATCAGACAATACGCAGGTTTCTCCACGGCAAGCGAAAGTAACGCATTTTACCGACGCAATCTTAGCAGCGGCCAGAAAGGGCTTTCTATTGCATTTGATCTTGCCACCCACCGCGGCTACGACTCCGATCACCCGAGAGTCAAAAGTGATGTCGGTATGGCGGGAGTAGCAATCGATTCAATTATTGACATGCGCACCCTATTTGAGGGTATACCGCTTGATCAAATGAGTGTGTCAATGACCATGAACGGTGCTGTGCTGCCGGTACTGGCGTTGTATGTGATCGCCGCGGAAGAGCAAGGCGTTGCACCCTCACAGCTTGCAGGCACTATACAAAACGATATTTTAAAAGAGTTTATGGTACGCAATACCTATATATACCCACCCGCTTCCTCGCTAAAAATAATTTCCGATATATTTGCCTATACATCAACCGAGATGCCTAAGTTCAACAGCATCAGCATATCCGGCTACCACATGCAGGAAGCTGGAGCGACTGCCGATCTGGAGCTGGCCTACACACTTGCCGACGGACTGGAGTACATTCGCACTGGTATCGATGCAGGGTTGGACATAGACAGCTTCGCACCGCGCCTGTCGTTCTTTTTTGCAATCGGAATGAACTTCTATATGGAGATTGCAAAACTCCGCGCGGCAAGATTACTGTGGTCGCATTTAGTAAAACCGTTTAATCCAAAAAGCTCCAAATCGCTTTGCCTGCGAACACACTGCCAGACCTCTGGCTGGAGCCTCACTGCACAGGACGTCTACAATAATGTAGTCAGAACCAACATAGAGGCAATGGCAGCTACCCACGGACACACACAATCGCTGCACACAAACGCACTGGACGAAGCACTGGCACTGCCTACAGACTTCTCTGCACGCATTGCACGCAATACCCAGTTGTTCCTGCAAACCGAGGCAGGTACCTGCAGAAGTGTAGATCCCTGGGGAGGCAGTTATTTCATCGAAACCCTGACCCAACAACTCGCAGACCGGGCATGGCAGCATATCAGTGAAATTGAAGATGCCGGTGGCATGGCTAAAGCTATTGAAGCAGGTATTCCGAAATCACGAATTGAAGAAGCGGCAGCCCGAACGCAGGCCCGCATAGATTCAGGTGTGCAAACTGTTGTAGGGGTTAATAAATACACTGACTTTGAAGAAGAAAAGATCGATGTACTCAAAGTCGACAACCACGCCGTTCGCACACAACAAATCAAACAGCTAAAACAACTCCGTGAACAACGAGATAACACTAAAACAACCCGGGCACTTGCTGCCATCACCCAGGCAGCACAAACAGGTGACGGCAACCTGCTCTCTTTATGCGTCGACGCAGCACGTGAAAAAGCCACCGTCGGTGAGATGTCCGATGCAATGGAAGAAGCTTTTGGCAGACACACGGCATCGGTCAGTGCAATCCGCGGTATCTACTCCAGTGAATTAGAAAGGGGAGGTGTGGTTTTGAAAGAACTAGATGATCTGCTTGAATCCTTTACCCGTCAGGAAGGTCGGCGACCGAGAATTCTGGTGGCAAAAATGGGCCAGGACGGACACGATCGCGGACAAAAAGTTATCGCCAGCGCGTTTGCAGATTTAGGCTTTGACGTAGACATCGGTCCCTTGTTTCAAACCCCTGAAGAAGTAGCAAAACAGGCTATAGAAAACGATGTGCATATTATCGGAGCAAGTTCACTCGCCGCTGGTCACCTGACTTTACTGCCAGACTTGCGTGCGGCACTTGAAGAACTTGGAAGACCGGATATTCTTATAGCAATGGGTGGTGTTATACCACCGGACGACTATCAGACACTGTATGACGCCGGAGCCGCGGCAATTTTTCCACCCGGAACTGTCATAAGCGAAGCCGCTGAGTTAATTCTGAAAAAATTAACCGACAACCATGGCAATGATGAAGTTGCCTGAACCAACATCATCGAACAAAATCTTCAAATTATAACTCCGTTAACATAGATCATCAGATTATTGCCAGTAAGCCAAACAATCCGAACATCGCACAACTTGCCGACAAGGTTATCGATTGCGATCGTGCAGCGCTTGGTCGTGCGGTAACACTGATCGAATCAACACGTACCGATCATCAACAGGATGCTCAGGAACTACTCGAGCGTTTGCTGCCACATACCGGCAACTCGATACGTATTGGTATCTCTGGGGTGCCGGGTGTCGGTAAAAGCACATTCATTGAAAGCTTCGGACTCAACCTGATAGCAAATGGAAAAAAAGTAGCGGTACTCGCAGTTGATCCAACCAGCGAGCGTACCGGTGGCAGTATTCTGGGTGATAAAACCCGGATGAATAATCTGAGCGTTAACCCCGATGCATTTATACGCCCATCGCCAACCTCCGGCGTACTCGGTGGTGTAAACAGACTCACTCGTGAATCAATTCTGGTCTGTGAAGCAGCCGGCTTCGACACCATTCTGGTTGAGACAGTTGGCGTTGGTCAATCAGAAACAGTTGTCGCCTCAATGGTTGACTTTTTTCTCATGCTCATGCTGCCCGGAGCAGGTGATGACTTACAGGGAATAAAGCGAGGAGTAATGGAGGTTGCAGATTTACTGGTTATCAATAAAGCAGATGGCAGCAATGAAATCACAGCAACCACTGCCCGCAACGATTACACGCACGCGTTAAATCTGCTCACACCGGACAGTGCAACCTGGCGCCCTCAGGTGCTGACGTGCAGCGCAATGCTCAACCGCGGGCTGGACCAGGTCTGGCAACAGATTCAGAAACATCATGAGCTACAAACCAGCAACGGCGAATTTCAAAGCAAACGCCTGAATCAGCTGCAGCGCTGGCTGGAAAGTACCGTTGAACAACAACTGATGAGTGATTTTTATAATAATCCAGCTGTTATGAACGCTCATGATTCCATCACAGCTGGTGTGGCTGACGGGTCAATCACTCCGGTAAATGCCGCTCGAAAACTGCTAGAGATTCATAAAAACCAACAGTAGATTCAAAAAACGAACAATACAGAGCCAAACGGCCTGAATAATGATTGCCCGTATTCTTCAAACGTTTCCTCGTGTCACTTTGTATAGGAGGCGTTGAAATATTTGAATTCGTGCATTTAAAAGTGTTAACTGCTTCATAAATACTCCTGCGTTCCAGCCGCCACAGTCTTGAGGGGTAGCTGAAGGTCAAAAAATCGACCAGATGCATTACCACCGCAAGTATAAAAAAACAGCCCGGCCGAACCGGCGCGAGACCAAAAACACGTCCAGAACGTGAGAGATGGGGAGAGACGGATGCAAATGATTAAAAGCGTATTATTGGCAGCAGCACTACTTTTATGTCAGTCGGCTTTGGCTGATCAAAATTCTGAAGAGCTTCCCGATCTGTTCGGCAAACTCCAAAAAGCTGAAAACCAGCAGCAAGCTGTGCTGATTGAAACTGAAATTTGGAAGAAATGGTACGAGCGCGAAGAAGATAGCGGTGGCAAGAGTATGACCAACGCTATTGATGCAATGGGTACCGGCCGCTACACAGTCGCCCTCACCCTGCTCGATGAACTCGTAGACAATGAAGCTGATTTTGCAGAAGCCTGGAATCGCCGTGCAACAGTGCACTACCTGCTGGGCAACTACAATCAGTCACTATCCGATATTGAAAAAACACTGACACTTGAGCCCCGCCACTTCGGAGCGCTCTCCGGTATTGGCATGATTATGCTGAAGCTCGGTCAGACAGACAAAGCGTTGCATGCCTTTGAGCGGGTGCTCGATATTTCACCGCAGAATGTTGGTGCGAGTAAAAGCGTTAAAGAGCTTGAGACTAAGATGGGGCCTAGTATTTAGTTTTGTC